>JAGGTW010000131.1 GCA_021163585.1 Desulfurococcales archaeon
GCCCTACATACTTAGGTGGATGGGTGTGCCTAAGGACATATATCCGCTAGCTGTCAGCTACATAGGTGTTATATTCATCGGCATACCGGTGACGTTCATGGGCTTCGCCTTCATGGTTGTAGCTAATAGCTTAGGAGATACAAGAACACCTACCATACTCAGTATAACCTCGTCACTAACGAATATAGTTCTGGACCCGTTCCTGATCTTCGGGTGGCTTGGACTGCCAGCTATGGGTGTAATCGGTGCAGCCGTGGCTACAGTGGCTTCTAGGTCAATACTGTCTGTTATTGGCACATACCTGCTCTTCCGCGGGTATAAGGGGATCAAGGTAGGTCTTCGTGACCTAGGGCTGGAGAGGTGGTGGCTGCGCAAGGTCTTTTCTGTTGGGACGCCTCTAGCCATTCAGAGGTCCTCAACATCGCTTGGGTTCACCATCATGATGAGTATTGTGTCGAGGTTCGGCTCTACAGCAGTAGCTGCCTACGGTGTGGGTATGAGGGTTATTGACGTGCTTCAGGCATTTACCTTCGGGGTCAACAGGGCCACCTCCATTATGGTGGGGCAGAACATAGGAGCTCAACTCTATGAGAGAGCTAAGAGCATAGCGAGGACCTCCGTAATTCTCTTGACTTCAATGCTGGCAGCTGGTGCGGTAGGGGTGTACTTAGCTAGGGACTGGGTGATAGCTGTCTTCATTAACGACCCTAGCGTAATAGCTGAAGGATCCAACCTGCTGAGCATATTCTCACTTTCTATACCCTTCTTCGGAATATTCTTCATCGGCGGAGGCATAGCCATGGGTTCAGGGCACACAAAGTTCTTTGCGATCGCATCAATCGTCAGGCTCTGGGTTCTCAGAATAGGTCTCGGCTACCTGCTGGGGCTGATGCTGGGGTTAGGGACCACAGGGGTTTGGGTTGCAATGTCGCTGAGCAATATAGGTGCTGGGTTAATGGCTCTGGCATGGGTACTTAAGGGTGGGTGGGCTAGGAGGATCATAGAGGAAGTAGGACGGGAAGAGGTCTCGACCTCCTTAACTGTTGCAGTAGGTGATGAAGTGAAGGAGCCAAACAGCAATGACTGAGGATCAAACAATGCATTTTCCTAGCGCAGTTACTTTGCACTTAATAGGGACTCTGAACTACTACAGGCACCTTAATACCATGATATAGCTTACTCCCCCTAACTACGTCAAGGTACACGTAACCCTCCTCAACAGAGTTCTCTATGATCCTCCTGAGATCCCTCGGTTTACTGACTTCCATATCATTGGCTCTGACGATTACGTCTCCAGCACTCAGCCCTAGTTCATGTGCTGGTGTCATTGGCACCACCCTAACAATGACCAGCCCCTTACTCACAGGAAGTCCGTAAGCTTTAGCAAGTTCCGCGGTTACAGGAGCTACGTAAACACCTATCCACGCGTTTAATGGCTTGCCGTACTTCTCAGTCATTTCAATAAATCTTTTCACCGTGTTTATCGGTATCGCAAATCCTATCCCTTGTGCGTACGGCACTATTGCAGTTGCTACCCCGATAACCTCCCCCTCAGCGTCCACTACTGGCCCACCGCTATTGCCTGGGTTGATAGCTGCGTCAGTCTGAATAAGGTCCTCGAGAACTACCTTCCCGCTGACCAGCGTTCTGCCGACAGCACTTACTATACCCATGGTTACCGTAGGTCCTGGGAGCCCTAGCGGAGACCCGACAGCAAATACGAGTTCACCGAGTTCAATGGAGTCAGAGTCACCCAACTTCAGAGGTCTCAGCCCGCTACCGTCAATCCTGAGTAACGCTAGGTCACGTGTCGGGTCTAAAGCAATAACGTCAGCTCTCCTCGAGTCACCGCTTGGGAGAGTAACTAAGATTTCGGAAGCACCCCCAACAACATGGAAGTTTGTTACTATTAATCCTCCAGGACCTACAACAAAGCCGGAGCCCAGACCCTTAATAGGCCTCAACTCAAAGTATGCGTTCAGAGCTAGCTTCATTGTTGAAACCGTGACGACACTGCCTACGACATTACGTAGTACCTCAGAGATGGACCTGCTTAAGTCACTTAATCTCAAAGTACCTACCTAAGTGTAGTTAAGTACACATACCTTAAATTATCTTATGTTGCTCGCAGGCTAATAATAGATAATAAATTTTGTGTGTTCATTCATATCATGCGGCAGATTTATTTTCGTTTTTCACACAATAGCTGTGAATATATTTTAAGTTTAGAAGTCAGTAGTTTCTGCATTAGAAACTCATTAAGTTACTCTACAGATGTTAGGTGTAGGATATTTTACATCTTCTCAAACACTTTAAAATTGGTTCTCAGGAACTAATATGGTGTTGTACCATGTCCCAAACGCACCCCCATAGGTTAGTTCTCGAAAATGTCAGAATATTCGATGCTACAGGCAGGGAGCCCGTCGGGAAAGGAATCATCGTTATTGAGGGTAAGTACATAAGGGCTGTGGGGTCTCGGGGAAGCGTTGAAGTACCTGATGACGCAGAGGTAATTGACTGCGGCGGGAAGATGGCCCTGCCCGGCCTGATCGATGCCCACCTCCACATAACTGGTATGAAGACAGGTGACTTTGTTAAGGAGCCCCTGATCACGCCTATAGGTGTGTTTTTTGCCCGTGCTGTAAGGGACTTGCAGAACTTGCTGGATGCAGGCTTCACAACAGTAGTCGATGCTGGAGGAGTAATCGCCCTTCACATTAAGCAGGCGGTGGAGGAGGGGACCATTCCGGGTCCAAGGGTCGTTGCAGCTGGTTACGTACTCTCCCAGACCTTCGGTCACGGTGACACACACTACCTGCCTGTCGAGTACGTTGATGCCAGGACAGCTAAGAAGCTGACACCTATGATGTCCCTCATATGTGATGGTGTGGATGAGTGCAGGAAGGCCGCGAGATATGCTCTAAGGGAGGGCGCTGACTTCATCAAGATTATGGCTACGGGAGGGGTGATGTCTGAGAAGGACAGGCCTGAGTACAGGCAGTTCACAGTAGATGAAATAAGAGCTATTGTTGATGAGGCGAGGGCTGCAGGAAGGTTCGTCCACGCCCACGCTCAGGGTAAGGAAGGCATCATGAATGCTGTGGGGGCTGGGGTCAAGGTAATAGCGCACGCAATATACATTGATGAGGATTCGGCTGAGCTAGCTAAGGAGAAGGA
>JAGGTW010000029.1 GCA_021163585.1 Desulfurococcales archaeon
CAGCACCTAAACTATTCAAACCAGGCTCCAGAGTTAAGGTATTGATTTATAAGGGAAGGACGTACCTAATGATATGAAGGTGATGCCAGTAGATGGGGAAAAAGAAGAAAAGGAGAGAGGAAGAAAGCACAGAATTACTTCTACCTACTGAGGAAGGCCAGGTTATATGTGTTGTAACGGAAATAATAGGAGCCAACTACGTTAAGGTATTTTGCATGGACGGGAAGTCTAGAATGACTAGGATCCCCGGCAAGTTAAGGAGGAGAATGTGGATTAATCCTAAGGACATCGTATTAGTTGGAGTATGGGAGTTCAGAGACGATAGGGGAGATGTACTATACAGGTACAGCAGGGAGGAAAGGAAGAAATTAATCGAGCAAGGTTATTTGGACCCGAAGCTCCTTGAATTTGAAGAGGGTGAGTTCTAATAGGTGGTGAAAGTAGGGACATAGATAAAATTCTTGACGAGTACTACAGGATCACAGGGAAGGAGAGAAGATTAGTTGATAAGGATCTCTTTGAGACAGTTGAGGAAGTATTTGATACAGCTACAGTAAAAGCAATCCTCAACCTCATAAGGAGGAAGTATATATTCGAACTTAAAGGTGTTGTAAGCGCTGGCAAGGAAGCAAGAGTTTACTGGGGAACCGACTTCAAAGGCAATGACATAGCAGTCAAGATATACCTGACGTCAACAGCGGAGTTCAGGAAAGGACTTATTAAGTACCTAAGGGGCGACCCTCGATTCGAGAACAAAATCCCTAAGTCCACAAGAAAGTTAATGTCCTTATGGGCTCGAAAGGAATTCAGGAACTACGTACTCATGCATCAGGCAGGGGCATCAGTACCGAAACCCATTACTCAATTTGAGAATATTCTAGTCATGGAATTTATCGGGGAGCGAGGGGAGAAAGCACCACTACTTAAGGAAGTCAACTTAAGTATTGATGAATATCACGAGATATTTAAGAACTTAATTGAAGATGTAAGGAAAATATACCAAGTAGCACGCTTAGTTCACGGAGACCTAAGCGAGTATAATGTAATGATTTGGAAAGGGCGGCACTACATAATTGATGTAAGCCAAGCAGTTAAGGTGTCTCATCCTAATGCAAATGAATTTTTAATCAGAGACCTGAGAAATATCAGGAAATTCTTCACCGATATAGTAGGCTTGGAAGTACCTTCCTTAGAGAATCTCTACAACTACGTAGTCGGTAATGCGAATGAATTAGAAGAAATATAACTTAATTATCCCTGAGGCTAATGTACTGGTGAGAGTGACTAAGATGAATAATGATTTTAAGCAGCCAACAGTTACTCCAGGAATGACTAGACTCTATGTAAGGGTCCCCCTAGATAGAGTCGGTGTTTTAATAGGTGAGAAAGGTAGCGTCTTAAGAGAGTTAGAAAAAAGAATGAATGTAAGGGTAGTTGTTGATGGAAGGGATGGAACCGTAGTAATTGAGCCTTTATCGCCGGCAACACCTGTATATAACATGCTGAAGACGAGAGACTTCATTAGAGCTATAGCCGCAGGCTTCTCGCCTGAGAGGGCTTGGAGGTTGCTAGAGGAAGACCAAATACTCGTGCTCATAGATTTAAAGGAGGTGATTGGGGACTCACCTAATCATTTAATGAGGATTAAAGGCAGGATCATAGGGGAGGGAGGGAAAGCTAGAAAGAACATAGAATCCATGACAGGGACATACATAAATGTCTACGACGACATAGTCGCTATCATAGGTGACTATGAGTCAGCCCAAGTAGCTAGAGAAGCCATAGAGATGCTCATACAGGGTAGGCAACACTCTACAGTATACAAATACTTAGATAAGGTAATGCGTGAAGTCAAGAGAAGAAAGATGAGCAACCTATGGTTAAAAGAATTCAAACCATAGCTAGGACTGCAGCCCAGCATTATGTAGACCCTCTGAGCCAGCCCGTACGTAGCTATTTATTAGCCTTGACGTAAGAACGATATTGATCATTTAGGTGATGAGTAATATCCCCTGAACTATGATGAGGGGCCAAAGCTCTGAATAGGTTAGCTATTAATTAACTGCTTGAAGTACTTTGCGAAACATATTACTGCTTTTTGATAAGTTCGTTAAAAATAAGTCATGCAAATACTACTGCATGCGATTTAAGAATTAAGTAACAATTACTGTGAATTTTGGGGTGGTGTCGTATTAGGAGCCCTGCACCTATGATGTGGTGGGCCCGAGGGGATTTGAACCCCCGACCTACGGGTCTCTTCCCTCTATCATCCCTGATGAGGTCCTCAGACCCGTAGCAGGACTGGACTGGAGCCTCGGCCCAGGAATCCGCCGCTCTGCCTGGCTGAGCTACGGGCCCACCATATTTCATTCTGGATTTCAGTCAGTTAATAGATTATAAGAGGGGATTTAACTTTTTACGTTAACAGACACAATTAATACTTGAATGAGGAGGTAAGTATGACGGCTTGGAGACTACGCTGTACCGTATGTAGGACTGAGTGGGTGCTTAAGGTAAGTTACAACATATCGGACTTTAGGAGAATATACCATTACTGCAAGGTCTGTAAGAAGAATACTTACCATGAGATAATTGAGAGAGTAGAGGAGGACATCAATTAATTACTCAGAGGAGGTTCATATCGTCATTCATCCGTGCCGGCAACGTTCATCATCTAATTACTAGATTGCGGTGCGGATTAATAAGTGGCTCAAAATGATTATTAAGCTTCGACGATTATGTTTTCCTCTGCTCTGTCAGACCTCTTAAGTAGTGGAGTGTGGGTCTCCTGCTCAAGCGGGTTGGTAGTGCTGAATCTACTTGAGGGTAGTCACGTAAATCCTGCCTTATAAGTCCTATAAGTTCATCAGTACTCATTGATTTTTGAATGCCTAGAGATCTAATTCTAACATTAACGGTATTGGTGTCCTGCTCTCTCTTACCTACCACGATGACGTAAGGTACCCACTCTATCCCAGCGTCCCTGATCTTCTTACCTAGGGCTAGATCTCTGTCATCAAGGTCAGCCCTGATCCCTTCTTCAAGCAGTTTATTCAGAACTTTCACAGCATATTCGGTATATTGTGAACTAACGGGGATTACCCTAGCTTGTATTGGTGCAAGCCAAGTAGGGATACACGGTACTTTGCCAGCTTTCTCGTCCTGCACAGCTTTGTCTAGGACAGCGTAAATGTACCTCTCCACCGAGCCTATTATTGCAGTATGTATTATTACAGGGTGCCTCTCATTACCTTCTTCGTCAATGTATTTGATACCGAATCTTTCAGCATTACCTACGTCTATCTGTAAGGTGGCGATCTCCCTAGGGCGCCCTAATTCATCAATGATGTTGTACTCAATGTTTAGTACCCAGTAGTATATACCTGAAGGATAAATAACAGCTAATACGGGCTTCCCCTCCCTCTTAACCAGTTCAGTGATATAGTCAATATTACTTTCGAAGAAGTCTCGGGTTATGTTGTATATTGACACATAACTTCTCTCCAGCTTCTTAACCTCCTCAAAGATCTTTTCCTGAATCTCAAATGCCATGGACTTAGCTTCCTCTAGATTCTTAGTAAATACGTGCAGGTCAGGCATGAGGAACTTCCTCAACCTGAAACACAGCAGAGTCTCACCCTTCTGCTCATACCTGTAGCTATCAGCTAGTTCGAAAGCTGCGAATGGCAATTCCCTATAACTTATTATCCAATCCTTAATCATTGCAAATTGCTGATGGCAAGCAGCATACCTCAGTACAAGCTTCTCACTATCTGAAGTGAGCTCGTAAAGCCTGTCACCAAATAATTCCGCATGCTCTTTAACAGGCCTGAATCTTAAATTAAACATGTTGGTGCCCCTCACCCTGAATATCGGAACGCCCAGTGACTTAGCAACCCTCCAAGAATACTCCATAACAGCCTCCATCATTACTGTTGCATGCGGACCATACCTCATGTGTCCCGCATCAGACATCGGCTCCCACTCAAAACCAAACTTCCTGCAAACATCAACAATTCTTGGTTTACCGCCAGGTAACTCCTTCTTAAGTACTTCCTTCTCAACAAGAATCCTCAGGTCTTCTTCTGCTTCACCGAATTCGTACTCCCTAGGATCTATAACGTCACCAGAAGGTGTAATTATGTAGTATTTCTTGGTTATAGTTCTCCTTACGACAGCAGCTTCAGGCCTATACTCGCGGGATAGCTCAGACAGTGGGTGACCGATGCACTTTATTGTGAATGACTTATACCAGCCGAATGGGGCTCTCACAACTTTGATACTTTTTTTCTTAATTAACTCCTCAAGCAATTTAAGTACCTGAATTGCTTCGGTGGGGGCAGCTAATTTCTTAGAAAGGTGTGCGTACGGATACAACGTTATTGAGTCAGCTCTTACCCTCCTAGCTACCTCAGTAATGTCATTACTTACGAGCTCTATGAATTCATTACCGCCCTTTAAGTCACCTTCCTCAACCGATGTAAAAACCACTAGTGTATTACTTAATTTGATGTGTCCTGTAGTCTGTTCTAAGGGCTCAGCTTCCTCTACAGCTTTATCCCGGGCTTTGAATTCGAAGGACTCAGCATGAATTAGGAGTAACCGCAAACTTAAGGCACCTAGAATCCTTAAACAGCAAGATATTTTAATATTTGTATGTCTATGCTACCCTATAATACTTCTTAGGTAATGCGGTAATTCACGCATCATGTACTTCTTAAAGTAAATTCTTGCTTGGATATTTATCAAAACTTAATAGCTTGTTTGAACTCCCTTATGTAGGGATGGTTAAGTAATGGGTGATGCTGGGAGAACGGAGGAGAAATTGATAAGAAGTATTGATGATTTGGGTTTGAGCCCCACACTGCTTAAGAAGCTTAAGGAGGCGGGATACAAAACACTTGAGTCAGTAGCTGTAGCTAATATAAATGAGCTCGCCAGTGTTGTGGGTATACCGACACCAACAGCTCAGAGGATAGTGAGTAAGGCGAGGGAGGCGCTGGGGCTCAAATTTAAGACTGCCTTAGAACTCAAGCAGGAATGGACTAATATTGGCAGGATAACGACAGGTTCTAAAAGGCTTGATGAGTTGCTGGGAGGGGGTGTAGAGACTAAAACAATAACTGAGTTCTACGGAGAGTATGGGACGGGTAAGACGCAGATATGCATGCAGCTCTCAGTTAATGTCCAGCTACCTAGGGAAAAAGGAGGTCTAGGTGGGAGAGCACTCTTCATAGATACCGAAGGAACTTTTAGGTGGGAACGCGTTGAGGTAATGGCTAAGTCTTTTGGGTTAGATCCTGACAAGGTAATGGAGAACATAATATGGGCTCGAGCCATCAGTAGCGATCATCAGATGGCCATTGTTGAGGAGGCAATGGAACTCATACCTAAAGAGGACATAAAGCTACTAGTAGTTGACTCAGTAACAGGGCACTTCAGGGCCGAATACCCTGGCAGGGAGAATCTAGCAGTGCGCCAGCAAAAGCTTAACAGGCATCTACACCAGTTAAGCAGGATTGCCGATGTCTACAATATCGCTGTTGTTGTAACTAATCAAGTAATGGCGAGGCCGGATATATTCTACGGTGACCCGACAACAGCTGTTGGCGGTCACGTACTAGCCCACGCACCAGGCGTTAGAATACAGTTACGTAGAGGAAGAAGTAATAGGAGGATTGCGAGAGTAGTAGACGCTCCCCACCTTCCTGAGAGTGAAGCCGTCTTTATTATTACAGAGGAAGGAATTAGGGATATTGAGGAATAGCTAGATACGGTAATAAAGCAGAGTAGAATTGAATGAAAGAGTTCGGGGGGCTAAAAATACTTAAGGTACTTCAGGTACCGTACCTTATTGTCACATTAGCAACATTACTGACACTGCTATACGCTTCATATAGGGACCTGAAGTATAGGGATATACCTGAACTAACCTGGGTGCCTGCAGCTATTGTAGCCCTAGCGGTGAATCTGGTACTTGGCGAATACAATGACATACTATACCTGGTGTTTTCATTAATGCCTGCAGTACTCATACTGATCATGTCTCTGTTCGGCATGATCGGTGGGGCAGATTTCTTAGCAATACTGCTTGTAGGGATAGCTCATCCTAAATTCAAATTCCTACCAATTTCCCTCCTAACCTTATTGTACTCCCTAATAATTCCGTTATTACTCGTTATATACTACGCAATATACAATCTGTTAATGTTCAGGGCTACTTTAAGCAATATAAAATGTGGTAGAGGCAGGAGATTATACCTGATCTTATTCGGTAAACCCATTAGAGTACGTGACTTTCTGAAAATGAAGTTTACATACTTGCTTACGGTACCTAGAGGAGGAGGGTTTGACTGCAGAGCGTCTTTCTCCTTAGAAGAGGAAGAAGGAACTATTAGGGAATTAATACTTAAGTACGTAAATGATGGCGTACTAAGCCTAGACGACTACGTGTGGGTAACACCAGCACTTCCACACGTCTTTTTTATTCTTATAGGATATGTACTATCCATCCTAACTGCAGAGCAGTTACCGCAATTACTTATTACATACATATTTCACTAGCAGAGATTAGTACTGAATTCTTTAAAATAGTAGGAATAGAGTGAATATCGTGGTCAACTAATGAGGATTCTGTGGGCACCTTGGAGAATGGCGTACATAAAAGATGCTGGTAAGTCAAGTGAATGTATTTTCTGTAGGGCGGTGAGGGGTAGCGACGAAGATAACTGGGTCATTTACAGAAGCCAGCATTCTGTAGCTATGTTAAATATTTACCCATACAATACAGCGCATGTTATGATCGCACCTAAGCGCCATATACCCAGACTAGAGCTACTTACTAGTGAAGAAGTTCTCGATATACACGAAACGCTGACGCTAATGATCAAGGCAATTGAGAAGGAGTACAGCCCTCAGGGTTATAATGTAGGCATTAACATAGGTAGGATAGCAGGGGCAGGCATTGAAGAGCATCTACACATACATGTCGTCCCGAGATGGTCTGGCGACACCAACTTCATGCCAGTACTAGCTGGCGTAAAGGTGATTCCAGAGGATCTCAAGAAAACGTACGAAAGACTAAGAAACTGCATTAGTACTCTAGTACGTAGCCAAAGTTTAAGTAAACACCCGCAAAAAATACTTAGGTAATGCTATGAGCAAGTTCTTTTTACTTCATGTAGAGGTTTCTACAAGCCTATGTTAAATTATAATGAGTTAAGTAATTGCTAATGACTGGAAAATCAATGAAATTTTATAAGGAGGTACTTAATAAAATAAGATATTGTTGCTGAGTTTGGGGGGAGAATGCTATGGCAGTCGAAAGAGATGAGAAGTACATCTTAATCGCTCTAGGTGGAAACGCATTCCAATCTAAGGGTGAGGCCGGAACCCCTGAGAATTACTGGAGGAATGCTTATAGAGCGGCGGAAACAATAGTCAGAAT
Source organism: Desulfurococcales archaeon (assembly GCA_021163585.1). Lineage (GTDB taxonomy): Archaea > Thermoproteota > Thermoprotei_A > Sulfolobales > NBVN01 > B83-G16. Next base: position 7,448 of record JAGGTW010000029.1, read on the forward strand.
AGTTAAGGAGGGGTATAAGGTAGCTATAACACACGGCAACGGGCCTCAGGTCGGCATAATTCTGGAATGGATGGAGCGCTCGAAGGATAAAATACCTCCGATGAATATGGATATTGCTGGCGCCATGACTCAAGGCTGGCTTGGCTACCTATTGATGCAGGCTATACAAAACACACTGATTAGAGAAGGCGTGAGAGACCAGGTGAAGGGAGTAGTAGCTATAGTGAATCAGGTCGCGGTCGGTAGGGATGACCCAGCATGGAAGAACCCAACAAAGTATGTGGGTAGTTACTACACTGAGGAGGAAGCGAAGAAATTAATGGAGGAGAAGGGATGGGTAGTAAAGCCAGATCCTAGAGGTGGTTGGAGGAGGGTAGTCCCTTCACCCAACCCAGTCGAGAATGTTGAGGTAGGAGCTGTGAAGAAGTTGCTTAATGATGGGTGGATAGTAATAGCTTCTGGAGGGGGCGGCATACCAGTTATAAGAAATGAAGATGGCACACTGCAGGGTTCTGAAGCAGTAATCGATAAGGACTTGGCGGGTGAGGTACTAGCTACAGGACTTGGTGTAGGGACATTTGTTATACTTACTGATGTTGAAGGGGTCTACGTAAACTTCGGTAAGCCAGATCAAAAACTCCTCAGGGAAGTAACTGTCTCAGAACTAGAGAAGTACTATAAGGAAGGACACTTCAAACCAGGATCTATGGGACCCAAAGTACTTGCGGTAATGAGGTTCCTGAGGCATGGCGGTAAGAAGGCAATGATAGGACATCTACACAAAGGTTACGATGTAATTAAGGGGCTTTCCGGAACTAAAGTTCTCCCAGGTTAACTAAGACAGGATGCAGTACTGAGATCCTAAACTAACTGTTCATGATGTTTTTTAAGTACTTACTTACATGTAAACTTGTAGTCTTACTTACGTTCTAGTAAATAATGCATAGAAATCCCATCGTAATAATACATTATAAAGATATACGGAGATTTTGTGATGTATAGCCAGTAATTACGGATAGCTCCCTGATTATGTACAATAAGTAAATCGTTATTAAGACTGCTTTGAAAATTCTCTATGACAGTTACTGGTCAGGACGGTGTTCAAATGAAGAGAGGGATAGCAGGTAGATTACTTAGTATTAACAAGCATGGTGGTGTCATAGCTAAGCAACACGTAGTTGTTGACGGTCATGAAGACACCCTCCTGAGGGTGGCGACACATGCCCACTCCGACCATTTAGTATCTCTTAACAAGAGTATTAATTCAGGGTTAACCTTAGTTGGTACGCCGCTAACTCTAGAGTGGCTGAGGGCTATGGGCTATAAGGTTCCTGAAAGGCAGCTTAAGTCAGTCGACTATGGAAGACCTATA
>JAGGTW010000080.1 GCA_021163585.1 Desulfurococcales archaeon
CTATATCTCCTGTTAGGGAGGGATTCGTGGTTTACGTAGCTACCTCCGGAGGTTTTAGAATTAAGAAGGTTATGGGAAGTAAGTCAACCTACTATAGGGCGTGTTTTGGAGGTTTAGGTGGTAGGCTACTGAAGCCAGGCGACAGGTTGAGGGTTAGTGAAGTAGATCTTAACAGTATATGGGACCTAATTGCTGGTAAAACCGCTCCAGATGAGGTCAGGGGCAGAATACCTAGGCAGAACTCGGTAGTGGGTGTTAGGGTTACTAAAGGCGTAAACTACGACTTACTTAAGGAGGAATTCGAGAACTTCCTGAATAATGTTTACACTGTGTCACCAGAGTCCGATAGGATGGGGTACAGACTTGAGGGCCCGGTGTTAGATAGGGCTAAGTCTCTGGGGAGATTAATAAGCATGGCCACTGACAGGGGATACGTTCAGGTACCTCCCAGCGGCAAGCCGATAATACTGATGTCGGATGCACAAACAACTGGAGGGTATGCGGTGCTGGCTCACGTGGTTCCCAGTGATGTTGATGTGGTAGCTCAGTGTGCTCCGGGAAGTAGGTTGAGGTTTATTGAAGTGGGTACTGAGGTAGCTGAGAAGATCTTCTTGGAGTACCTACTTATGTTAAGCCATGTGAAATTAATCGAGGAGGAGGTCTGGGGTGAGTTAATATAATTGCTTAGCTAGGACTCGAATGAGACTTATTAATGTACCTAATATTCGCTGGTAGCTAGAACCACCTATTAGGGCTCAAGCATACATAATTGCTGGGTGGTACGTGTGCGCGAGGGCTTCGTCTTAGTTACTGGAGGTGATAGAGGTATTGGGAGGGCAGTCGTTCTTAAATTCGCTAGCCAAGGATACTATGTTATATTTAGTTATTACAGACGTGCTGATGAAGCTGACAGGACCTTAAAGCTCTTAAAAGAATCGGGCGGGGACGGCTTTTACGTTAGGATGGATGTAACTAGTGAGGAGAGTGTTAAAGAGTGTTATGAAGTTGTCCGGAAGAGGATACCGTACCTTAATGTACTAGTGAATAATGCTGGAGTAGTGTCTTTCAAGAGTATTGAGGAAACAACTCTTGACGAGTGGAGGTGGGTTATAGATGTTAACTTAACTGGCGCATTTCTAGTTACTAAGTACTTCCTACCTCTACTAAAGCAGGCTCCATGGGCGAGTATAGTTAATATTTCAAGCATAGCAGGACAGACCGGGAATGTCTTAGCCTCATCAATATACTGTGCTGCTAAGGCAGGAGTAATAGGTCTGACTAGGAGGCTAGCGGTGGAACTGGCACCCAAGGTCAGGGTAAATGCCGTCGCACCCAGTGTCATAGAGACGGATATGGCTAGAGAACTGATTAACGCACCTGAGAAAAGGAAGAAAGTAGCTGAGCTACATCCACTTAAAGACATAGGCAAGCCAGAAGACGTTGCTGAACTCGTGTTCTTCCTTGCAACACCGGCGTCGAGATTTATTACAGGACAAGTCATAGGAGTGAATGGCGGGAGACTAACTTGCTGATTGCGGTGTAGGCATAATAGCGAGGTCTAACTAATGAAGCAACTTTAAACTCGAGTCTTAGACTGGGGAATTATCGAATATAGCCTCGATATAGTAAGCTCATGGACTTCAGCTATACCTCGGCATGTCACAGTTTTAAGTTGATCCACTCCTGTTTACTACTGTACATGTAATGTCTGTACTCTTCATCGCTCTCAGGTTTTCTTAATATGAATAGCTTTTCATGAAATATTAATAGGAAGTCTCTTTCTGACAGCTTAGACCATTTCTCGCGTGTTGTCTTCATCTTATGTTGTATTTTAATTACTTCCTCCTTTAGTATGAATCCAACATCGAGAAATACCTGTAGAGCGTAATGAGTTATTGGAATATAGTGTTTATGAGATCTTGTGTCACCAATAAGTATTCCTAGATACCCACCTGGTTTCAGTACTCTGAAGGCTTCCTGAGCTATTTTCTTGAGCATTTTCAGGTATTCATCAAGAGATCTTGCAGCCGATAGGTCTCCTGGTAATTTGCTCTTGCTATAACGTATTATATTGTAGTAAGGCGGATGTGTAGCAATAAGGTCTATGCTATTATTACTTATTTTATCGAGATTCTGGGCATCCCCGTGATATACCTTAACTTCAGCCTTTAGTACATCATCAATAGTTACTCCATCAACTACTTCGGGGCCTGGCTCCCCTAAGTACGTTATTAGGCTGCCTCTCCTGTAATTTCTTACGGATTTTTCTAGCCAGTAGAGTCTGTGCAGTGTTAGTATTACTGCGTTGTAGTTTATGTCCACGCCTACACAATTTCTGCCGAGAAGCTTGGCTTCAATACATGTGGTTCCACTACCTATCATAGGGTCGAGGACTGTGTCACCTGGCTTAGTATACATAAGTATTAACGCACGGGCCATCTGAGGAGGCCAGTTTCCGCGGTAATCACCCCGGTGTGTGGCCCAAGAACCTCGCTTAGGAAAACTCCAGACTGTGGTTGTGACGTCAGTAAGCTCCTCAGGTGATGGATGGAGCCTCGTAGCTTTTATAGGCTCCAGCTTTATTACATTATCCTCCACAACTATCTCCTTGTTATTCTTAATGAGATTAAGGTATTCGTCAAAAGTGACTTCTCTCATACTGCTTATATGTGACTTGCTATCTTGTGCACTATTCATAATTATACACCTCCAAATCTGACTATCCTTCTTATGATGCTGAGGTCGCCGAATACTTCTAGGAGGGCATATACGGACAGCGTGTACAAGGAACCTAAGTACTTAGGTGGGGGGTAATTAACGTCCTCTTGTAGGGCTATCCACTTCAATGTTAAAAGGAATTTCTTAACCTCCTCGATTAAACCTCTTGAAAGTCCTGTAAAGTACTTATTAATAATATTGGTAGTAGGCACTCTATCTCTGATTAGCCTAATTGTTGCATCTATTAAATACTCATTTAGGATAGGTGACCTACGTTTTAAGTCAAGAAACATTTTCCCAAGGTCGTCATGTGAGGGTATTTTTAAGTCCTTTAGAGTGCTTCCCTGAAATACAGCGCGCCATACAAAGAAGTCAAAATCTGTTTTTTCACCTGGAATCTGAATGTATATTTTATAATCTCCTAGATCTTCAACTAGTATAACTCTGAAGCTTCTATCTAGTATGTTGAAAGGAGGTTTACTTAGGACATCACGGACTCTGTCTCTGGGTGGTAGACCTGGCAGAGATTTAGTAGCATCTATTATGCTGTTATTATTGATGGCACTCAACACCTCGTCAATGTATTTATTCATTACCTTTTGTATTCTGGACTTCCTAGCCACTTAAAACACCTCTACACCTTAAGAATAACTCGTCACCCTCCTAATCATCTTATTCGTTAACTAGCCATTATTCTTTATTTCATTAAAAATCCTCAGATCTAATAGAAAACCTCATAACACACCTCTTTAGCTCTAAATTCAATCTAATCAAATACTATTGTCCTAGTTAGTGAGCATGGATACCGAATATTGTGTGAACTACCTGCTCACAGGGCAGGTCTTCAGGTGAAGATAGTTACTATAGCCGTGATGACGGGAAGTAGCATTTTCGTAATACTAATTACTCGCTTGATGTAATGTCCGTTATGACCTATTTTTGATGTTGGTTTTTGCACCTTTATTAAGTAGCTTTAATTACTAGTAACGGGCTTAGTAGGTATCATGAGCTACTAATTCAAATTCACATAGTCACAAATCTATTGAAGTTATTACCTTCTTTACGAAATTCTTTACTAGCTCTACATCCTCAAGGTACACGAATTCATTCTTGCCGTGTACATTATTTTCGTCTCTCATGGTTCCAAACTGTATAACTGGCATCTTATCGATGAGGAATACGCCGTCTGTTGCCCCTAATTCAGCCACGATCTTTACCTCCTTACCCATCACGTCCTCGAGGACCTTCTTGAATGACTCGATTATTTTTGTGTCCTTTGTATACCAGCCCTTAACTACATCCTTAACTTTAACATCTAGATTTATATTGTTCTTGAGAGCGAAATTCTCTAATTCCTCCTTGACCTCCATAGCTATAGCTTCAGAGTTTTCTTCAGGCATGGTCCTTATGTTTACGGTCATTACACACTCAGAGGGTATAACATTAGGTGC
>JAGGTW010000103.1 GCA_021163585.1 Desulfurococcales archaeon
ACATCAAGACATTTTCTTGGTTTATCCTCACGGACAACATAATCACCAGCAGGATTCATGAATAAAGGCTCAACATTCTCAACATTCACTTCGCGTAATTGATTAAAGAACTCTATTATTTTTATGAAGTCTTCAAGTATTCTTTCCTCACTCCTTACGTCTATTTTAATCAATGATAATCTACTTGCTCTACTCAACCACTCCTTCAAGCCTGTCCTATAGCTCATACTCCGTTACCAGCAATAATTGTGTTAACGAAGTTAAGTTTTTTGGAGTTGGCTAATCGCATTCATCATTAAATTCTCGTTAACAGGTATTAGCTTAGTTGCTGAGGGAGAGTATGTGTACAGGCTGAATACTATCTTAGAAAGTTTAGAGGGTCTAGTAAAGCAGGAGCACGTACTCGCGGCATTCGCGGAGGCTGATGTAGAAGGACTTAATCATGTCGTACTTAGCTTTAGAGTTATAGAACTAAAGTACATTAAGGGACTTAATATTATTATGTACTACCTTCCTGGTCAAGACTTAATTTCTTGGGTCAGACTTGAGGTATTGGTATCAAGTGACGTGCCAGCACGTGACTTTATGGGTAGAATGTACAGCGAGCTCATTGCCATGAAAGCTGAGGTAGTAGTAAAGAGGGACGGTATCTCAGTTATTAAAAGGTTAGGAGTCCCCGAAATTGAGACCGAAGTATGGAACTTCTTAAGTCGAGTAATCAAGATAGTCGAGGGTATCGACATTAACAAAGAAAACCTCAGAGCAAAATTAATATATTCCAAGCACGCGGTGTTGTGACATGGGTAAGCTGTACCTAATAGGAGCGGGACTTACGCATGAGTTAATGACTTTTAAGGCACTTAAGGTAGTGAAGGAGGTCAGAAAGGTATTCATTGATAAGTACACGAGCATATTGCCGGGCGATGGAGATGAATTAGAAAGGATTGTTGGAAGAGAACTGACTCCATTATTGAGAAGGGATCTAGAGGAGAGGTTTTCACAGGTAATTATTAAAGAGTTAGAGAAAGGTGATGTGGCAGTTTTAGTCCCCGGTGACCCACTGGTTGCGACAACTCATATATCCTTAATTGTCGATGTTGTTAAACACGGGTTTAGGTTTGAAGTAATTCCCGGTATTAGCATTATACCGACAGCTCTTACCATGTCTGGCTTAATGGTATATAAAATAGGTAAAATAGCTACTATCACCTATCCGTATGAGGGCAAACTCAGCGAGTACCCTTACGATGTCATCAAAGAAAACGATAGAAGGAACCTACACACGATTTTACTTCTCGAATTAGATGCTGAAAAAGATGTGGCTATGAGAGTTGGTGAGGCTATAGACATACTATTTAAGATAGAGTCAGTAAGACGTGAAGGTGTAATTACTCCTGAGCGGCTGGGGATCGGTATAGCGTCCTTAGGCTCTCCTACAATGAGTGTATGTCCGTTACCGCTTGAGAAGCTAAGACAGTGTGATATAGGTGATGTCCCTCACACCTTAATACTAACCTCACCTAAACTTCATTTTATGGAGGAGGAGGCACTTAAGGTGATACGTGGTGAGTTCTGTAGAATGGTGTGTAGGTAGGGATGAAATAGCCTTCAGGATTAAGAAATACATCGACATGGTGGAGAAAGCAGTCACAGAGTCCCTAGAGAGCTTTAATGGTTCTGACAAGGAAAAGGAGGTGCTTGAGCTAGCAAAGCTCTATCTAAGTGATTCCAAGCATTACTTCAATATGGGTGATTATGTGACCGCGCTTGCCTGTATCTCATATGCTGAGGGACTGCTTGACTCCCTAAGAATACTTGGCTATGTAAAGTTTGAGTGGCGGAAGAGCAAGCCCAGGAAGGTTTTTGTCGGTGGCACATTCGACCTTATTCATCCAGGTCACATTTACTACTTAAAGGAAGCATCAAAATACGGCCTCGTATATGCAGTAGTAGCCAGAGACGGGAACGTACTTAAAATTAAGGGTAGAAAACCTATTCTAGACCAGGCCTCAAGACTAAAGATAATTGAGTCAATAAAGTACGTCTATAGAGCATTTCTGGGAGATGAGTACAATATATATAGGTCTATCGAGGAAGTCAAACCTGACATAATAATCCTCGGCCCTGACCAACCCTTAAGCGAGGAGAGCTTGATTAAGGAGCTAGAAAAACGCGGAATAAGTTGTGAAGTACTGAGGCTGTCCAAGCGAGTTAATGAACCCTTGGCATCATCAACAAATATAATAAAAGAGGTACTTAAGAGATACTGCACTGTTCAGTGAAAAAGTAATATCAGTGTGCAGTATTTTTACAATATTTTTATGTTATTAATGCACTAGGTACTTGGCAGGCGAGAGTTTTCAGTGAGCGTGGGTGCAAGCTCTGAAGAAAAATGATGAGAATATAATGCCTACAACTCTACACTAACTTTCTCTCTATTTATACATTAACCTGGGATATCGAATTAATATAAAGAGGCTTGCTTGAGGTCGTAAATATGTTATGGAAGCTCAGCGGGCACCCTTCTTTCTGCCGCATCTGCGGGCGGCAATATGACCGACTTTCCTTCCTGGCGGTGTATTCCTTGAGACTGTAGATGGGAATGACACGCTCTGATGGTGACCTCCGCCGTGAGGATGGGAGACAGCATTCATAGCAACGCCTCTTACCCTAGGCCATTTTCTTGACTTTACTTTCCACTTGTAGTAGGCGGCACCTGCCTTTAGCAAGGGCTTTTCTGTTCTACCTGCTCCGGCAGGCACACCTATTGTTGCTCTGGCGTCACTGAGAATACTTTTCTGCTTACCGCTCGGCAGTAGTATGATTGTGTAGCGACCTGACCTCCCTAGTATGATGGCATAGCTGCCTGCCTGCCTGGCTATCTTACCTCCGTCACCCGGTCTTAGCTCTATGTTGTAGACTTTCGTACCCTCAGGTATGTTCTTAAGCGGTAATGTGTTTCCAACGGCCAATGGGGCGTTAGGACCCACATAGACCTCCTGGCCCACATACATTCCTTCAGCGGCTGGGATGTAGTAATCAAATCCATTCTCGAGCTCTATGTGTGCTAGCGGTACCATTCTTCCAGGATCATGAACTAACTCCGTGACATAACCTTTTAATGTGGTGTCAGCTGGAGGAGGGTAACTTGCGGGTGATACTCTTAAGTGGCTAGGACATCTGAAAGTTGATGTCCCTCTACCCTGCCTCTGCACAAGTATCCTCTTACCCATGTCTGCTCACCCACTGATTATAGATTTTACCCGGTTCACAGTATGCCTAACCTTGTTGCTATCTCAGATGCCTTGTATTCTGGTTTTAAGCGTACATAAGCTTTTTTCTCGCCTTTTGGAGTAATTAGCGTCCTTACTTCGGCTACTTTAACGTTAAATAATCTCTCAATAACTCTCTTTACATCATGCTTAGTTGCCCTTACATCAACAATGAACGTTAATGTATTATGATTCTCTATGTAGGTTAGTGCTTTCTCGGTTGCTACAACTCGCCTAATTATTTTTGAATCATCTATCAAGGTGTGATCACCTCATACTTACCTTTAATCTTTTCGAGGGCATTAACGGTAATGACCGTCAGTCTACCTGGGACTCCGCCTGGAGCTAAGTGCAGTATGCTTAGTATATCAGGCACTACTGCATCAACTCCTGGTAAGTTCCTGAATGATTTAATTGCAGGTGCATCGCTCCTTGACACAATTAGCAAGAGTGACTTAGGTGTTATGTAGCGCCTACCTCTCATCTTGCCTTTTCCAGCCCGTATCCGAGTTCGTTCATAGGCTCGTTCTACATCCCCCCATAAGCCGAGCTTCTTTAGCACCTCCCTGGCCTCAGAAGTTCTTGAAATATTCTCAAGGTCGTTGACTACTATAACAGGAAGTGTCTTAACTGAGAAGATGTGCCCTCTCTCCCTCACAAGCTCAGGGATAGATGTTGCAGCTAGTGCTGAGAGTATTGCCCTAATTTTTTCCTTCTTATTTATCAACTCATGAAGCACCTTCTCAACTCTTGGCGGGTGCGCTAGCCTCCCACCTCTCGTCATAGGGGCAAAAACAGCCCTACCGTTATCTAGTCTTGGCACCCTAGCTAGCCCATAACCAATACCCCACGACTCACCGCTCCTCCTTTTTCCAGCTAACGGGTCCCTACCCTTAGGTTGTAACCTAGCAGTAAAAGCTGAGTGGAATGCCCTCCTAATTAAGTCCTTTCGTACAGGTAAACTAAATAACTTAGGTAGAGGTACTTCATCTACCTTCTGTCCTTCTAAGTTAAGTACAGGAACCTTCTTCTCATCTAATTTAAAAGGTACCACCATCCTAAGCATATTCAACCACCCTAGATCTTACTTTCGAGACTTACATAGAGTATTTTAGGAGGTTCTTCAGGAAGCCATGCAGGCGGCCTCACTGGCCACCTAAGCACTAAGGGCCTCTTAGGCGGTCCCTGAATAGACCCTTTTACTACTATGAAGTCTGACCTGACTATACCATAGTGCGGAAATCCGCCCGAAGGAGTTATGCTGTGTCCGTCCGAACCCATCATTAGTATTCTCTTATTTAGCTCTGTTCTCCTATGGAAGCCCATCTGACCCGGTTGAGGTACGGTACTGAGAGCACCTGCTGTAGGGCTTCTTGACCCTATGCGCCTGCTGCCTTTTCTATGCTTGTGCCATCGAGGAAGCTCCTTAACTCCGAATCTCTTGATAACTCCTTGGAAACCCTTCCCCTTAGTAACGCCAATAACATCTATAAACTGTCCTGCAGAGAAAACATCATTGACCTTAATTTCCCTACCTAAAGCGTTAAGCGCGTACTCCATCTGCTTCTCAGTGCTTCCTCCGCTGACTTTAACTTCGATTATATCCGGAACCTTTTTACTGAGCCCACCAGCAGCTCTCGGTTGCGATGCGAAAAGCAACGAAACCCTAGCAATTTCATTCTTGTGCGCCTCCAATATACTCAATGCCTTCTTCTTATGCTCCTCGCTGATGGAGAGTGTCTTAACTCTTCTCCAGACCTGAAGCTCCTCAGGGGGTTCAGTCCACACTTCAGTCAGGCACTTAAGACCTGCTACAGTAGGTATGTAGAACCTAGCCGCCAGGGCAATCATGGGCGGGGTCTCAATAACGGTTACTGGCACATGTACCTCCTGTCCATACGTTCTCGTACCAGGTCTGTCATCAATCATTATAACATGTGTCATGCCAGCCTTATATCCTAAAAACGCTAAAGGTTTTGGTTCAGCGAAATCAACTTCGGGCCAGCTCCTAACCCTAGGTATGAACATCGCTGCCCTTTTCCTCGGTCTGACCCCAAGGCTTCCTCTTCTTGGTGCTGAGTACTTCCTCCTCGCCATTTACTCCACACCACACTACCTAAACAGAACCATCTATTCACCTTAAAATCTTTCTTAAATACTTTAATGTTCCTCCGACCTAACTTGATCTCCACTCAAGTTGGTTAGGTGGAGTTCTAGTTGAGATCAGCCTTCGGTAGTTACATCACGGTTTGTTCAGAACTCAGTACTCGGCAAATACATCACTCATTCAGTACTATACTTAAAGACCTTAATAAGAACTTAATTTTACTCTAATATGATATTCTCGCATAAGATATCTGAGATAACTTTTAATTCTATTTAAGCAACTAAACACTTACAGTATGAGGGGTGATATGGTGGGAGGCAGGCAGAAAACAACATTATTCATGGGTATCGGAGAGACAAGAAGTGAACAAAGTAAGGAAACCGAGAAGAGGGGTAGGGGCAGGAAAAGCAAGAAAAAGAAGTGAGTAGGTGGGGAGAAGTATTTTTAAGTGGCCCCCACCCAGGAGGAAGTATCCGCTAACGGTAGTATTTCCTTCATCAAACCTCAATATTTACCCGACGCTGAGAGAGAAGACGGAAGTAGCTGGAATTATTGCACGGATTCTGGCTACGTACAGAGTAGATAATATCATTGTGTTTAGGGATCGTGAGTCAATTAAGGAGGACTTTGAGTTACTACAAGTAATTCTTAATTACCTAGTAATTCCTCCCTACTTAAGAAAGAAAATAGTTCCCTTAGTTCCTGAGCTAAAGTACGTGGGTTTGTTGCCCCCATTGAATATAGTTACACATAATCCTGAAGGTAAAGATCCTGAAGTTGGGGATGTGAGAGAGGGCGTTATAACTGCCTCATGGGGCCGTGTGGCCAGGACGTACATAGGCTATAAGAAACAATGTAGGGTATCGTCTTTGACTGAGCTAAGTCCTGGGGCCAGGATTCTTGTGAAGATAACGTCTGTAAGACCTCTAAAGGGAGAAGCTACAGATCCAGACAAATTAAAGATATACATAGGTTATAGGGTCTTCTCAGCTTCAAGTGATGATGAGCTATTCTCAATACTAAGCAAGTTAAATGGAGTAGTGGTTCTTACCACAAAGGACGGCATGTCCTATCATGACATAAAATTAAGAAAGGCAATAATAGCCGAGGCTGTCAGTACTGGTGGTTTGGTGCTTCTATTTGGGAACCCTAAACACGACTTTAATGAACTGGCTGAGGCTGTCCTTAAGAGAATTAATGTGAGGTTCAGGGTGAACTTCATACCCTATCAAGGCGTATATGCCGTGAGAACTATTGAAGCGCTTTCAGCTGTCTTAGCACAGCTCAGTACAGACATGATAACTTTTAAGGGAGAAAGATATTAGAAGCAGAGAGGAGCAGAGGTCAAGGTGAGGTAGCGTGGCTGTAAGCATAGAAATACCGCCTGAATGGAGGAGGTTTAGATATAGGGGTAAGACCTTAGAGGAGTTGCTAAATATGCCTATGGACCAGTTATTGCAACTGCTTCCAGCTAGAGCTAGGAGATCGCTGCTCAGAGAATCTGACTCAAAAGTACAGATGAAGAGACTCGAGATGGGTATCAGAGATTCTCCGAGAATGAAATTGCTGAAGAAGGTAATGAAGGCAAGGGAGTTAAAGGCAAAGGGTAAAAATGTCGTCATCAAGACCCATGTGAGGGATATGGTGATTCTTCCTGTAATGGTTGGTTTAACGATAGCTGTCTATAATGGGAAGGAATTCGTTCCAGTTAGAATAACCCCTGAAATGATCGGTCATTATCTAGGAGAGTTTGCACCATCAACGAAGAAGGTAGAGCACGGAGAGCCTGGCTTAAAGGCAACAAGGTCAACTCTCTTTGTCGCAATGAAGTAGCAAAATATATTTTAAGTATCTAGTATCTAATACAGAATTCTCTATACAAGTGAACGCTGTATAATTAAAAGCAATAATTAACCTTCTACCCTGCCAAGGCTAGCCTCTGAGTACGTAGTTCTTTAATTTAACAAGCTCCCTCTGTGGAAGAATGAGCCTCAGGTAATTATCATCAGAGTATCTTATCGTAACTCTGTAAATGTTTCCTCTTACTTTGACCGTATTAAATAGTTTGGCTACATCGCTTCTGCCCCTACGTAACAATTCATGGTCTACCTCCTGAATCCTGTTTTTCTTTATAATGAGTTGCGGGAAGTCCGATAGTGACTTAATCAATGTTTCTAGCTCTCTCTTAGATAAAGCACCTTTCATTGAGGTCAATACGTGGCCTATCTTAGGCAATATCCTCACGACTAAGCGGTCATCATATAGGAAGATCTCAGCACGTAAAACAAATCGATTCATGATTACATAGACATTACTAAGAACTTTAGGTGACATTATTCGTTAACCTTTGGCAACACCCACGGGCTTCAGTCTAGCGACAAGGGCAGCTATCTTGACTTTGTGTGTAACCATGGCTACTCTATCAACGTCTTTGTACGCTCCAGGGGCTTCCTCGGCCACTACGCGCCTTGTTGCAGCCCTTAAGTATATACCCTTGTTCATTAGGTTCTGCGTAATTACGCCGGGATTATAGGTTCTAATTGCTGCAGCCCTGGACAGCCAGCGTCCTGCTCCGTGGGCGGCTGAGTAGAAGGTTCTTGCACCTTCGGGAACACCTACCATTACGTAGCTCGCTGTCCCCATAGATCCTGGTATCAGTACTACCTGACCTATGTCTCTATGACCTCTCGGGATCTCGGGGTGGCCTGGCGGGAATGCTCTAGTAGCTCCTTTCCTATGGACTACCACCTTAATCCTTCTGCCATCAATTACGTGCTCTTCAACCTTAGCTATGTTGTGTGCTACGTCGTACACTATGTGTAAATCCAACTTATCTGGATCCGTTCTAAAGACCCTGCCAAATGATTCCCGAACCCAGTGAGTAATCAATTGCCTATTAGTCCATGCATAATTTGCTGCTGCAGCCATTGCTGAGAAGTAGTCTTGTCCCTCCCTACTGCTGAAAGGTACTGAAGCCAGCTCCCTGTCGGGAGGTGTAATCCCATACCTGCGCATCGCTCTCTCCATGGTTAGTAAGTAGTCACTTGCCACTTGATGTCCTAGGCCTCTAGAACCAGTGTGGATCATCACAGTTACCTGCCCTTCATAATCTATGCCTAGCCTCTTAGCTACTGACGGATTATATATTTTGTCAACTACTTGAACTTCTAGGAAGTGGTTCCCAGCACCTAAAGTACCGAGCTGGGGTGCCCCCCTTCTCTTTGCGGTGCTACTGACCTTGCTGGCGTCAGCTGCCTTCATAGAGCCTTTCTCCTCTATGTGCTCGAGGTCATCGGACCAGCCGAATCCCCTGCTTATAGCCCACTCAACTCCCTCTTCGAGGACTCTGTTCAGCTCGCCAGTACTTAACCTCACCTTGCCAGTGCTCCCTACGCCGGAGGGAACGTTTCTGAATATTTCATCAATCAGCTCCTTTATTCTGGGTCTAACGTCATTAATGCTTAAATTAGTCCTCAATAACCTGACGCCACAGTTGATGTCATAGCCGACACCTCCTGGAGATATAACTCCCTCATTAACATCTATCGCAGCAACGCCACCAATAGGGAATCCGTATCCTTGGTGACCGTCAGGCATGACATATACTGCTGACTGAACTCCTGCGAGGCAAGCAACATTAGCAGCCTGAGCTAATGTGAGGTCCTCCCTCATCTTACTTAGCAAGTACTCGTCAGCGAAGACAAAAACAGGGACGCGCATGCAGTTCTTACTGCCCTTAGGGATCTCCCACGTAAACTCATCGACCTTCCTCAACCGAATATTACGGCTCATACCAACCTCCCTAACTCAGTCTGTAATGTAAACTAATAAAGCATTTTGCTATGATAAAAGATATAAAGGGGTCTTAAGGCTAGTTTATGCTAGAGTAAAGCTTATGAGCTTATAAGCTCTTGCTGAAAAGGTCTAGGCAGTGGAGAGGGTGAGGAAAGCATGCCTAAGTGGCGCTACTCAGTGAAGAAGCTCGACCCGCAGAGAACAGCTAAAGCCATGCTTCGAGACGTAAATATATCACTGAAGGAATCCTATGAGGTACTCAAAATTATTAGAGGTATGAAGCTCAAAGAAGCGGAGAAGTTTCTTGAGGATGTAATAAAAATGAAGATTCCCGTACCTTATGTTAGATACAAGCTGTCGATAGCGCATAAGAGAGGATTAGCTGACAGGTTTCCGAGGTGGAAGTCACCAGTTGGCAGGTACCCTGTAAAGACGGCTAGGTTTATTCTTAAATTACTTAAGAATGTAGAAAATAACGCTGAGGTGAAGGATTTAGACGTGGAGAGACTAGTCATAATTCACGCCGCAGCTCATAAGGGACCTTACCTAAAAAGATGGACGCCCAGGGCTTTCGGCAGGTCAACACCTAAGTTCAGGACATTAACACACCTGGAGGTAGTTGTTAAGGAGGTGTGAGCTTGGTCAATATAAAGCAGCACTTTATTCAGTTAAACCTCCTCAGGCTTAAAGTAGATGAGTACCTAGCCAAAAACTTCATGCGAGCAGGGTACTCTAGGGTTGAACTAATTAAGACCCCGCTGGGGACGCGTGTAATTATTTATGCTGATAGACCTGCCTTAATAATAGGTAGGAGAGGGCAGACAATACGTCAGCTGACTGAGGTACTAGAAAAGTATTTCAGGATAGAAAACCCACAGATAACAGTCACCCAAGTGGAGAATCCGGAGTTAGATGCGAGAGTCGTGGCCACGAGGCTGGCGC
Source organism: Desulfurococcales archaeon (assembly GCA_021163585.1). Taxonomy (GTDB): domain Archaea; phylum Thermoproteota; class Thermoprotei_A; order Sulfolobales; family NBVN01; genus B83-G16. The sequence goes on from JAGGTW010000103.1 coordinate 10,117, forward strand.
TAGCAATAGAGAGGGGATACCACTTCAGGAGGGCACTGTTCGTAGCCTTAAGAAGGGTTATGGCTGCTGGAGCTGTAGGTGCTGAGATAGTAATAAGCGGTAAGCTGACGAGTGAGCGTGCACGCTACGAGAAGTTGAGAGCTGGTAAGGTCTACAAGACTGGGGCTCATATTGAGAGACTGGTCAATAGAGCTGTAGTACACCTACTAAGGAAGCCCGGGATGTACGGCATTGAGGTGCTCATAGTGAGACCAGGTGAACCGGACGATATAGTAAGAGTTGTGTCTCCGGAAGAAGTACAGCAGGTTGCAGGCACTAAGGAGCAGCAGGAGCTCCAAGAAAGGGGTGAAGCCGCATGAGTTTGTCAGCTGATGAAATCAGGAAGATGTCTCCAGAAGAAAGGAAGAAGTTACTCAACGATTTAAGAATAGAGTTAATTAAGCTAAGGACCCAAGCGTTCCTAGGAACACTCACTAATGTAGGGAGGATAAGGGTTGTAAGGAAGAATATAGCACGCATACTAACCGTGTTGAGAGAGGAGGAGCTAAAGGTAAAACAAGGGAAGAAGTGATGAGGAGAAGGAGATCCAACTTAATATTTCATGAACTAATAGGGCTCGAAGTTCATGTTAAGTCCCACACAGATTCCTCACTAACTGGCTTGAAAGGTAAGGTAGTTGACGAAACTAAGAACATGCTTATTGTTGAGTTTAGAAATGGGAAGGTAGAGAAGATACCTAAGTTTGGTGGGGTATTTGTTTTTAAACTCTCGGACACCGTGAGTGTAGAGGTGCGGGGTGATTTAATAGTGGGCAGACCTGAGGAGCGACTAAAGAGGTACGGAGGTGGTAGGTAGTGAGTGAGGGACTCGAAATCAGGGATGTGGGCATAAGGCACGAGCAACTAAAACCTCCTGAGAAGGAATGTGATGACCCTCTATGTCCGTGGCACGGGAACTTAAAAGTTAGGGGAGGGTTACTTGTAGGTAGGGTAGTTAAGGCGAAAATGAGGAGAACGGTTGTAGTCGAAAGAGAATATTTAGTTTACATTAGGAAGTATATGAGGTATGAGAGACGTAGGTCTAGGATCCACGCCCATAACCCGCCATGCATCAATGCCCAGCCAGGTGATAAGGTACTAATAGGTGAGACTAGACCACTAGCAAAGTCCGTGGCATGGGTTGTTCTCGGCGTACTCGAGAGGGGTGGAGGTGAAGGCTAATGCTAAAGAAAGGTGGCGCGGCATTCAGTAGAGTTGGTAGAGCTGAAGGAATCCTGGTAGGTACGCGCCTGAGAGTCGCAGATAATAGCGGGGCTAAAGAAGTCATGGTGATAGGTGTTCCCGGCAGGAAGACTAGGTTGAGAAGAGTGCCTAGTGCTACGGTCGGTGACCTAGTAGTAGTTACTGTGAAGAAGGGTAATGCAGACCTTGTTGGGCAGGTGATGAATGCTGTTATAATAAGGCAGAGGAAGCCCTTTAGGAGACCAGACGGTACGTGGGTTGCTTTTGAGGATAATGCATGCGTCATAGTAACCCCTGAGGGAGCGCCTAAGGGAAGTGAGATCAGGGGTCCCGTAGCTAAGGAGGCTGCAGAGAGGTGGAGTGGCATATCGAACCTAGCTACGATTATTATTTAATGTTCCGCGGTGGTGAAAGATGAGACGTTCTTCGAGCCAACCTAGAAAACAGCGGCTGATGCTTTACAGAGCCCCTCTACATAAGAAGCACACTCTCTTCAATGCGAGGTTATCGGAAGAACTGGTTGGGAAATTCGGTATTAAGAGACTTCCCATACGCGTTGGTGATGTAGTTAAAATAATGCGTGGTGACTGGGCGGGACATGAGGGCAAGGTGGTCAGAGTTGACTATGAAAAGGTCAGGGTATTTATTGAGGGAGTAACTATTAAGAAGGCTGACGGGACTCCAGTCTACTATCCTATCCATCCGTCAAAGGTAATGATAATAAAGGCTGACGTCAGCGACAAAGTGCGAAAAAAGATAATAGAGCGGAGAAAAGGCAGGGTCCCTGTTGAGGAAGCTGAAGAAGTTAAAAAGGAGGAAGAAGAGAGGAGAGAACAGGTAGGTGAGGAAAGTGGCTAGAATGGGTGGGAAAAAACACCTGAAGAGGTTAGTAGCACCAGATTTCTGGCCTGTACTCAGGAAAGAGTATAAGTGGGTAGTTAAGCCATCACCAGGCCCGCATCCCATAGAAAGGTCTATTCCACTACTAATTCTAGTAAGGGACATCCTAGGTTACGCTGAGACAGGCAGGGAGGCTAGGAAGGTCATAGCTGAGGGACACATCAAAGTGGACGGTAAGGTGAGGAGAAATTACAAGTACCCGGTAGGACTCATGGACGTTATTGAAATCGTAGATACTGGCGAGACTTTCAGAATTGTTCCTGTTCCAGTTAAATTCATGATGCCAGTCCCCATCAGTAGGGAGGAAGCATCGTTTAAGCTGTGCAGAATCGAAAACAAAACAACAGTGCACGGCGGCAACATACAGCTAAATCTACATGATGGCAGAAACATTATAATTAAGGTGGCAGATCCAGCGAATCCTGAGGAAGATATTTATAAAACCGTTGGTACGGTCAAGATATCAATTCCAGGTCAAGAGCTTCTAGATTATTTCCCGCTTGAAGAGGGCTGTACTGTAATAGTAATTGGCGGCAGAAACGTGGGCAGGGTGGCTAAGTTAGTAAGTATAAGTGAGGGAATGAGACACTACAGGAAGCAAGTAACACTTGAGGATGTGAGAGGGGGCACGTTCTATACTACGCTTGACAAGATCATGGTTATAGGGAGGGACAAACCTGAGATAACTCTACCTGAGGGGGCAGCATGAGCCAAGGCAGGGTAAAAACCGCCATTAATGAGGATGTAATTAATGATGTACTCAAAAAGTGGAGCAGTAACCCAATGCTAAAACCCAAAATAGCAAAGGTAACTGTTAATACAGGGGTCGGAGAGTCAGGCGAGAGATTGCAGAAAGCAGCTAAGGTACTTAAGGAATTAACGGGACAGGAGCCTTCTACTAGGTACGCTAGGAGAACCATTAAGGAGTTCGGGATAAGGAAGGGTGAACCTATAGCAGTTGTAGTTACATTGAGGGGTAGAAGGGCAAGGGACTTTCTTGAGAAGGCCCTTGAAGCTGTTGGCCGCAGAATTAAGGCATCAAGTTTCGATGACTATGGAAACGTATCGTTCGGCATTAAGGAGCACATAATGTTGCCCGGCATCAAGTATGATCCTAACGTAGGTGTCTTTGGTATGGACGTAGCTGTTACCCTTGAGAGACCTGGTTTTAGAGTTATGAGGAGGCACCAGAGAAGGTCTAGAATACCTCGTCGGCACAGGGTGTCTAAGCTTGAGGCAATAACATTCTTTATTAAGGAATTGGATGTCAGGGTGATGTAGAAGTGGGTAAGCATAAGACACCTGTAGTGAGGAGATATGGCAGAGGGGTTCAAGTATGTGTTAGGTGCGGCAGTAGGGATGCAGTAATCCAGAAGTATGGTCTATATTTATGTAGGCAGTGTTTCAGAGAGGTAGCCCGGGAATTAGGATTTAAGAAGTATAGCTAGGGCGGTGGCTATGGTTTCGATGGATCCGCTAGCTAATGCTCTTTCAACAATCGTGAATAATGAGTTACGTGGTAATAGGGAGGCTGTGATAACACCTGCATCGAAGTTGATCGCTATGGTGCTTAGGGTCATGCAGAAGTACGGGTACATAGGTGAGTTCGAGCACATAGATGATGGTAGGTGGGGCAAGATAAAGGTTCAGCTTCTTGGAAGGATCAATAGGTGTGGTGTTATAAAACCCAGGTCGTCCGTTAAGTACAGGGACCTACGTGAGATGCCTCAGTGGCTTCGGAAGTTCCTACCGTCGAGAGACATAGGTATTATTATACTTTCAACACCTCAGGGTGTTATGTCGCACCGTGAGGCGTTAGAGAAGAGGATTGGCGGTGTCTTGTTGGCGTATGTGTACTGAGGTGATGTACTTTGCCTAAGGAGGTAGTAGTTAGGGAGGAGATTCTTATCCCAGAAGGCGTTGATGTTGAGGTGAGCGGGAAGGAAGTGCGTGTTAGAGGTCCTAGGGGCGAGGTGGTGAGGGATTTCGGCTTTGCACGTAACGTGAGGATAGCTAGGGAGGATGATAAGGTAGTTGTCGAGTCTTACTTCACTAAGAGAAAGCAGAAGGCTCTGACCTACAGCATAGCTTCTCACATACGTAACATGATTGATGGAGTGACTAAGGGATTCAGGTATAAGCTCAAGGTAATTTACTCACACTTCCCTGTCACAGTTAAGGTTGAGGGAGATAAGGTAATAATTGAGAATTTCCTAGGTGAAAAAGCACCTAGGGTGGCTAAGATAGTGGGTAATGTTAAGGTAACTATAACTAAGCAGGACATAATCGTGGAAGGAGTTGATATTGAGCATGTGGGCCAGACAGCTGCTAATATAGAGAGAGCTACAAGAATTAAGGATCTAGACAGAAGGGTTTTCGTTGACGGCATATATGTTTATGAAAAAGGTTATGCGGAGGGGTGACCAGTTGATGAGCAAGAGCCGTGAAGGTGAAGGACGTGGGGCCGGGGTAGGTAAGCAGAAAATAATTAAGATGATTAGAAGTAAGAGGAAACCTGAGTTCCTAAGGCATCTATGGTGGAAGTTCCCCAAGTTCAGTAACGATCCTAAGTGGAGGAGGCCTAAAGGTATCGACAATCCCATAAGAGCTAAAGAGAAGGGTTACCCACCCATAGTGAGTGTAGGCTACCGCACACCAAGAAGCATAAGAGGTCTCCACCCATCAGGTCTGAGGCCAGTAGTGGTTTATAATGTGAGGGAGCTGGAGTGCTTGGATCCTTCGGAAGTAATAATTTACGTGGGGTCCACAGTAGGCACCAGGAAGAGGAGTGAGTTAATTAAGAAAGCTCAGGAAATGGGTTTCTTAGTAGCTAATGCGAGGTGAGCAGTTAGATGTCTGACTTAAGCATGCAGAAAAGGCTGGCTGCGGAGGTATTAGGTGTAGGTATTTCACGTATTAGGATCGATCCTGAAAGAATAGAGGATGTAGAGGCAGCGCTCAGACGTGAGGACATAAGAAAGTTAATAAAAGAGGGAGTTATTTGGGCAGAACCGTCACGTAGGAACTCACGGGGCAGGTGGAAGGAGCGTCATGAAAAGAGAAAGAAAGGTCACAGAAGAGGTCCCGGGAAGAGGAAGGGTGCTAAGGATGCTCGAGCCGACAGTAAGGAGAAGTGGGTTGCAACAATAAGGAAAATACGTAGGTACTTAAAGTGGTTGAGAGATCACCGTGTCTTCAGCAAAGATGAAAAGGAGAACAGGAGAATATACAGGAAGCTCTACATGCTAGCTAAGGGAGGTACGTTTACTTCCCTAGCTGACTTGAAGAGACACCTAAGAGACATGGGTTACGAGGTAAGGTAACATGGCGCGGGGCCCTAAGTACAAGGTACCTAGGAAGCGGAGAAGGGAGGGTAAGACAAACTACTACAAACGATATAGGATGATCAAGTCAGGTAAGAGAATAAGAGCGGTCGTAAGAAAAACAAATAAATACATTATGGTACAGATAGTAGAGTTCGCACCGCAAGGAGACATAACTCATGTAGGGGTTAACAGCAAAATATTGTTTAAACTCGGTTGGAAGGGAGATCCAAACAATACTCCAGCAGCATACTTGACGGGGCTAGTAGCAGGTTTGAAGGCTAAGAAACTCGGCATAACCTACGCCGTACCTGACATAGGTCTTCATAGGCCTGTTCGAGGATCTAGGATATTCGCAGTAATTAAGGGTTTGAGGGATGCTGGCATTGAAGTTCCAGCATCAGAGGATGTATTGCCCAGTGAAGACCGCATACGCGGTGAGCACATAGCAAAGTATGCAGACATGCTACTTAAGGAGAACCCAGATCTATTCAACTCGAGGTTCTCTAGCATGCTGTCACGTGGCCTTAACCCAGTGAAACTCCCCGAGCACTTCGAAGAAGTTAAAAAAAGAATAATTACAACCTTTGGGGGTGAGGGAGAGTGAGCCAGCAGAGCGTTGAGGAGTGGGTCCCTAGGACAAGGCTAGGGTGGATGGTTAAGGAGGGGAAGGTAGCTAGCATAAAGGAAGTATTTGACATGAACCTAGTTATTCAGGAACCTGAAATTGTAGATTACTTACTACCTGACCTAAAGCATGAAGTAGTAGACATAAACATTGTCCAGAAGCAGACGGATGCTGGTGAAGTAACTAGGTTTAGGGCTATGGTCGTAGTCGGTAATTTTGACGGATACGTAGGGATAGGGCTTGGTAAGGCAAGACAGGTGAGGCAGGCAATTGAGAAGGCAATACGCGACGCTAAGTTGAACATAATACCAGTAAGGAGAGGGTGTGGGAGCTGGGCCTGCTCATGCAGTGAGCCGCACAGCGTCCCGTTTACTGTTGAGGGGAAGTCAGGTAGTGTAAGAGTAAGACTCATACCAGCGCCTAAGGGAACGGGACTTGTTGCTGGTGATGCAGCGAAAGTAGTTCTGAGGTATGCAGGTGTTAGAGATGTGTGGACGTGGACTAAGGGTGAGACAAGAACCACCATTAATTTTGTCGCAGCAACATATAACGCGTTGAGGAACACCTATAAGTTCGTCACAGTTTATGACTGGGGCAGGAGGTAATCTAGCATGGTGCTTTACGCAATAGTGAGGATTAGGGGACGCGTTGACATCCACCCTAAGGTAGAGGCTACCTTAAGAATGCTGAGATTAGTTAGGAAATTTCATGCAGTTCTATATCCGAAGTGTCCCACAATAGACGGTATGTTGGAGGTAGTTAAGGACTGGGTGACTTGGGGAGAGGTGGATAAGGAGACGCTTAAGGAGTTGATCGTTAAGAGAGGGAGACTTGTTGGTGGCGGGTCAGTAACAGATGATGTGGTAAAGAAGGTTTTCAAAGTTGACGACTTGGATGAGTTGGTTAGTTCTTTAGTTGAGGGTAAGATTCTGTGGCATAAGTATGATGAGTACGTAAAACCTGTTTTCAGGCTTCACCCACCTAGGGGGGGATTTAAAGGAAGCATCAAGAAGCCTTATAAGACAGGCGGGGAACTCGGTTACAGAGGTAGGGAAATTAATGAATTGCTAAGGAGGATGATATGATGGTGGTGAGGAGGAAACGAAAAAGCAGATACATGAGGGGAAGCAGAACCCACGGATACGGTAGCATAGGTCAGCACAGGAAGAGCGGCAGCAGGGGTGGTAAGGGGGCGGCAGGACTACACAAACATAAGTGGTCTTGGATAGTGAAGTACTTTCCAGACTGGTTCGGTAAGCACGGCTTCACAAGGCCAGTCACTTTGAGGGCTGAAGTAAGGTCAATAAACGTTGGTGAATTAGATGAAATTATAGGGGAGCTTAAGCTCAGGGGCGAATTAAAGAGTGAAGGAGACACATACGTTATAGACTTATCAGCGCTTGGAATAAATAAGTTACTGGGGCGAGGGCACGTAAAAGAGAAGATAAAGGTAGTAGTATATGCTGCTACAGAAAAAGCGATAAATAAGATAAGGGAGGCAGGGGGAGAAGTGGTAGTGCTTAGTAGAAGTAGCACTAAAGAGTAGGTGTTAGGACTTACTTGAGCTGAGGTTTTCTTAGACCTGAATGTGGTGCTAGGGTATGGGTGTACTAAGTGCGCTAGCTAAGGTAGGTGAATACTTCCCCTCTCCACCTAGGCCTGCGAGGAAGCCAGACCTGAAGAGGAGGTTATTCTACACTTTCTTAGCCCTCATAGTTTACTATGTGATGGCATCAACACTCGCTTTTCCTTTAGCTGCTCACCCAGAGCTTCGCGGTGTTCCGGTCCCGCCAATAATTAACATAGTTTTTGCTTCATCCGCGGGTAGCATAGCTCAGTTAGGTATTGGACCGATGGTTACTGCTGGCTTGATTATACAGATACTTGTTGGGGCTAAGATAATAGAGCTGGACTTAACAGACCCGAGAGACAGGAAGTTGTTCAC
>JAGGTW010000007.1 GCA_021163585.1 Desulfurococcales archaeon
ATCGACTTAGAGAAGGCTGAGAGGGCAGCATTCTTTTTCCAACTTGATGATGCTGTACTCAAAGCATTAAGCAGATTACCTGGAGTGGAAATCCGTCCTCTTACGGAATTTGTAAATAGTGATTTTGAGGAGGCGCAGAAGTTCGTGTGGAGGGCCGTAAGTCCTGGTACAGACAAGTATACTGCCATAGCGGCCCTAAGAGGGACTGGAGGTTATTTTGTCAGGGTTAAGCCTGGGGTCAGAGTCGAGGATCCCATACAGACGTGCTTCTACATGGCTGGTAAGGCACTTCAAGCACCACATAACGTTGTGGTTTTGGAAGAGGGGGCTGAAGCAACAATCATAACTGGGTGCACTATAATGCCTGAGGTGGCAGGTCTGCACGCAGGAATCACTGAGGTATATGTTAAGAAGGATGCGAGACTTAACTATATAATGGTTCATGCATGGAACAGGGTAGCCCATGTAAGACCTAGAACCGTAGTCAAGCTCTATGAAGGAGCTGAAGTAGTCAGCTACTACATGAATTTAAGTACAGTAAAAACCCTACAGACATACCCCAGGTACTACATACTGGGAGAGGCTGGAAAGGTGTATTCAGCAAGTATCGTCTTAGGTAGGTCTGACTCAGTACTCGATGTAGGTGCTGAGGTCATATTGAATGGTGATGGTGTAGCGGAAATTATTTCAAGATTCATAGTACGTGATGAGGCGAGGGCGTGGGCTCGAGCTAGGGTATCTGGAAGCTCAGGTAAGGGACACATAGAGTGCAAAGGACTTATACTCAGTGATCATGCAGAGCTGTACTCAATACCTGAGCTCGGAGGTCTTGGTGCTGGTGCTATGCTAACCCATGAAGCATCAATAGGTAAGGTAGCCGAAGAAGAAATACTTTACCTAATGAGTAAGGGATTTACACGTGAAGAAGCAGAAGAAATCATCGTGAGGGGTTTCATGAGTGTTGAGATTAAGGGAGTTACACCTAAGATCAAGGCATACATAGCGAATGTACTTAAGTTGATGAGTAGGAGGACCCTCCGAGGCTAGCTACTTGTAAACGAACCTTATCTCCCTACCTAAAATTTCAGCACTCTCTCTAATCAATTCTCTAGCCACAGCATCCCGGTTCCTGTCATCAAGTACCACCTTAATTACGTACACTCCATTACTTTCCGGAAGCCCGTGACGAATAATGTTGTTAATTAGTTTCCGGGTAGTTAGTGTAATGTTCATGAGCAGAGCTTCTCTTAGGTTGAAGAAACCTACATCCAATATTTCATCACTTTTCTTCAAGATGCCACTATAGGATGTTATTAAGTAGTCGACTATTAGATAATGATATTTAAGTGAGCCGTGTCTTCTTGATATGTACTCAGTGAGTGCAATTAATTTTGGTTCAACACCCTTAATTCCTGTTTCTTCATGGAGTTCACGGACTACTGCCTCCTCCAAAGTTTCACCTGCCTCAACATGACCTCCTGGCACAGACCACCAACCTGCTGATGGGGGATACCTCCGCTTAACTAGGAGGATCTCATTATTACGAAGTACTACAGCACCTACAGCTAGTTTAGGGCAGTTCAGGACTGACACCATAGACTTAGTTAGTTTAAGTGGTAAAAGTACATTAATATCGAGTACTGTACTTAATATATTGAAGTGTGGTGTAGGTGCTTGTACTAAAGTGCTCAAGATGCGGGGCAGTACAAGATCCGCTAGCCTATATGTTGAAGTGTCCTGTATGTAATGGAACCCTGATCCCCACAGTTGAGAAAGTACATGAACTAGTCAAGGAGAATGAGACCGGTGTGTGGTCTTGGGGTAATTACTTAATGAACAGCTCAAGTACCGTGTCTTTGGGTGAAGGGAACACACCACTAATTAAGTCAGTGAATGTGGGCGTTGTAGTCGGTGTGAACAACGTATACATTAAGAATGAGTCCAAGAACCCTACAGGAACATTCCTCGATAGAGGGTCAGCGACACTGGCTTCTGCAGCCATGACATTCAAGATAAGGAAATTGATTATTGCTTCACTGGGTGACTTAGGAATATCTGCTGCATCATACGGCAGGAGGGCTGGGCTAAAGACACTTACATACCTCCCGCTCTCTGTAGCTCCTTCAAAAGCTTATCAAACCCTCCTATTGTCAGATAAGGTGGTTTTCGTTTCAGAATATGAAGAGGCTATTGAGAGGACGTTAAAGCATAGGTCAGGGGACGTAATGCCTGTGACTCCACAGAATCCGTATCTACTTCAAGGCTACAGGACGATCTATTACGAGATATTCTATGAATTAAGAAAACACCCCGACTACATAGTAGTTCCGGTCGGTGATGGCGGCCTCTACACGATGTTGTGGGTTGCATTAAGAGAGTTAGGAGGTGACACTGTGGTAGTGGGTGTTAAGGGAAGACATGATTCCCCATTAATGAAGGACATAGCCGTTAAGAAGCCTCTTCTATGGGATTTAGTTGAGTCAGCTATTAAGGAATGCGGGGGTTTCATTATTGAGGTAAGTGAGGATGACATAGTGGAGGCGGCTAGATTACTGGCCAGAACTGAGGGTATGCTGGCAGAGCCTGCTGGTGCAGCACCTATAGCAGCACTGATTAGGGCTAGCAGCAAGTTTGATAGAAAATCTACTATCGTGGCAGTAGTCACAGGTTCAGCATTAGCTGATACAGCTACTTTAAGGGCCCTAATAAATAAGTTCATTGAGGTCTCAGGCATAAAGAAGATAGGATTTACTAAGGCACTAATATTAGAGATCCTAGCAACACACGGATCGTTACATGTTTATGCGTTATGGAAGGTTATTAGGGAGTTCCGGGGCTTGAGAATAAGCTTAAGGGCGCTGTATCAGCACATGAAGGAATTGGAAAGCTTAGGTATGGTCAGGGTTGTTGCTGAAGAAGTTGTAGAGGGTAGGCGGAGGAAAGTATATGAAATTACTGAGAAGGGAATAAAAGCAATTAGTTAATAGTTTCATGGTGGTTTAAGATGCAGCAACTAAGTAAAGGGTTAAGATTCAGCAGGAAGTTTAAGGTTACCGAGAAGCACACAGCCAAGCACGTTGGGTCAGGTAATGTTGAGGTGTTATCTACCCCGTCACTAATACTGTTTATGGAGGAGACGTGCAGGGCCTTCACGGATAGCTACTTGCCCGAAGAGCAGACAACCGTAGGAACGCTGGTTAATATAAGGCACCTGAAGGCTGCCCCAGTAGGGGCTGAAATAGAAGTCAGGGCTGAGGTACTGAGCATTGATGGAAGAAGAATAACGTACTG
>JAGGTW010000044.1 GCA_021163585.1 Desulfurococcales archaeon
ACATGGCTGACATACTCTGTCAGTGACTGCCTCAGCTTGTAGAGTTCTAACATAATGTTGGCTAAGGTCTTCACCTGCCTTATGTCGAGGTCAGATAATTCAGCACCTATACTCTCCTCAGCGGCCCTAGCTATCCTCTCTGCTTTACCCTCACTAAATCCTAACTTAACTAAGTTCTTAGCAGTAATGCTCTCCCTATCACCGAGCTCAGAGACTATCCGTGCGTACATCAAGTGATCCCTAACTAAGTCGTCAAGTTCTGGGAAGTGCACACTGTACCACTCCCTTAACCTAGAGGCGAATAAGTTTATTGTCTTGTCGATGTCGTCAATAGCTCTTATTGACTGAATAGCTAGCAGGTCCCTCTTCTGAGCAACCTTCCTTAGCTTCATCCGAGTTACCATAATTGACAGCCTGTGGGCGAAGTCCCTCCACTTCTCAGGGCTGCTTATGTAACCAGCTTCCACAGCTAGCTCAGGTAGCTTCTCACGCACTTTGAGTACGAGGTCGTCACCTGGAGCAATAGTGAAGTTTACACCCTTTGAAGACACTAATCTTGCATGATCTTCGTCCTCAACAACTACCTCAATACTGGAGCCATAACTGTCTTTCAGAGCTTCAATAAGTTTTTCGAACTCGCTTGAGTATCCTCTCTCCTCAATACTCAGTGCTCTATCGATTAGTTCGTTAATGCCACGAGCTGCGTACTCCTTAAGTAGTTCATCAGTCTCAGTAATCGCAAATGCCCCTATTACTGTATCGATAGCAGCTACCTTCAAAACATGACACCAAAGCTAAAATTGAGTTAACCTTAAAATAGATTTCATTATCTTTCTAAAGACGCACCCCAACTTAAGTTTTTAAGCTGCTAACTACAGAGAAGTTAGTGGGTAAATAGCATGCCAACACACGGGTCAATGACAAAGGCAGGCAAGGTAAGGAATCAGACTCCAAAGATACCGCCGAAACCTAAGAGAAATCTGCCTCCTAGAATTAGAAATAGGAGGGAGTACTGGATAAGGAAAAGAAGGGAGGCTGGGTTACCAATACCTACTGTTGTGCCTCCATCGTCAGTACCGAGGAAGAAGAGTTAGAAGCTGTAGATAAGTGGAAATGCCCCATTAGTGATGAGGAATCAATTTTTGCGGAGTTCAGCGACCACCTGCAGTTCTGCAGAGATACCATACCGTTGCAGGTGATGCGGGAACCCATCCACAAAGCATTGTAGTCCTAAAATAACAATGGAGTTAGAAGTAGTTCATACACCAGCTGATTTTACTATTTTAAATTTTGAATTAAAACAATACTTAGTGCTTAATATCTGAGGCTGATTAACATGGGAAATCCCGAGGGACTCGAGGTCGGCGATCTCGTCCGCGTAGTAAAAAACAACATTGTGCTAGAAGGCGTAGTTATGCCAGCTACGGAATTCACATCTCCTGATGTAGTTATTTTGAAGTTAGGCAACGGATACAATGTTGGTGTCTCAGTCAAGAATGCTAAGGTCGAGGTTATTAAGAAGTCGTACGCCCATATAGGCGGTGAGGCACTACGTGCTAGAACTAGTATTAGTGGCAGGGGGACACTTAGGCTATCAATGATTAGTACTGGAGGAACCATAGTAAGTAAGGTTGAGTACGAGACTGGTGCCGTTAAGCCCGCACTAACTGCTCAGGAACTCATTGAATTAGCCCCTGAGTTATTGAATGAGGTATCGGAACTTGAAGTAATTGAGTTGTTTAGGCTTCTAAGTGAGGATCTAACACCCAGTCACTGGAGCAGGATAGCAGAGGAGGTGGCTAAGCGTATAGAGAGTGGTGCTGGCGGGGTCATCGTAGCACACGGAACCGACACTATGTCCTATACGGCAGCTGCATTAGCTTTTGCCTTACGGAACCTGCCCTGTCCAGTAATGCTGGTTGGCGCACAGAGAAGTAGTGACAGGCCTAGTACTGACTCCGTACTTAACCTGCGTGCCTGCCCAGTAATAGCCTCTAGAGCACCTTTCGGCGAGGTTGTTGTCGTCATGCATGGTCACACATCGGACAGCTATGTACTAGCGCATAGGGGAGTTAAGGTCAGAAAAATGCATTCGAGCAGGAGGGACGCCTTTCAGTCGGTAAACGACATACCGTTAGCTAGGGTTGACTTCCCAAAAAAGACGTTCAAGCTACTTAATAGGAGGTACCTCCCAAGAAGCAGTCTCCAGAACTTTACAGTGAGGGCGAAGTTCAGCAGCAAGGTGGCTCTGATTAAGGCATATCCCGGCATGGATTGCGGGATTATTGACTACCTGGTAGACAAGGGCTACGAAGGAATAGTATTGGAGGGTACCGGGCTGGGACACGTAAGGCGAGAGTGTATTGACGCCGTCAGGAGGGCCTGTGAGGAAGGCGTCATAATAGTCATGACCTCACAAACGCTGTTTGGGAGAGTGAACATGAAGGTTTACACTAATGGCAGGAAGCTGATACTAGCTGGTGTGATACCCGGTTCTGATATGTTGCCTGAAGCAGCATACGCTAAGCTTTCCTGGCTACTAGCTAATGTGCGGGATAGAGATGAAGTGAGGGCCTTGATGACCTGCAACTTAGTTAATGAAATTAATGAAGTACATGACGCAGAGATCTACCCCAGGTGGTATCATGGATGAGCAGATAGACTATGTCAGGCTAGGGCTTAAGGTAGGACTTGAAATACATCAGCAGTTAGACACTAAGCATAAGTTATTCTGCGACTGCCCCACAGAACTAGCTGACTCGAGCACTCCCGTAAGTGAAGTTGAGAGATACTTGAAAGTAACGAAGAGTGAAGTGGGTGAAGTAGATCCTGCCGCACTTTACGAGATAAAAAGAGGGAGAAAAATTATATATCAAATACCTAAGGGTCATGCATGTTTGGTGGAGCTGGATGAGGAGCCGCCGCATGAACTTAATAGAGAAGCATTAAAAATAACCATTGCAATAGCGAAAGCACTGCACTCCAGAATATTGGATGAGATCTATGTAATGAGGAAAATAGTTGTCGATGGTTCGAACCCCACAGGATTTCAGAGAACGGCAGTAGTTGCGATTGGAGGATATATCGATGACGAAGACGGTAGGGTAGGGATTCAAACCATATGCGTAGAGGAGGATGCCGCAAGAAAAATTGATGAAGCCGCAGGATATGTGAAGTACAACCTAGATAGGTTAGGTATACCGCTGATTGAGATATCTACTGCCCCAGACATAAGGACCCCCGAGCAGGCAATGAGAGTTGCTTTAAGAATAGGACTTTTAATGAGACTTACTGGTAAAGTTAAGAGAGGTATTGGCACCATCAGGCAGGACCTAAACATATCGATCTCGGAAGGTGAGAAGATAGAGATCAAGGGAGTCAGTAAGCTCGAATTAATTCCCAAGGTCATCAGATACGAAGTTCAGCGCCAGCTTAAACTCATGGATATTAAGAGGGAGCTCAGGAAGAGAGGTGTGAGAGCTGATGAGATTACATGCAACATCAAGGACATAACAGACATTTTAAGGAGTAGCAATAGCAAATTAGTGCACAGGGAATTAAGAAAAGGTCATAGGGCTTACGCTATTGGCCTCAAGAAATTTAAGGGTATACTTGGAGTTGAGGTGCAACCTAATAGGCGCTTCGGAACCGAGCTTTCAGACTACGCTAGAGCCTGGGGTGGGGTCTCAGGTATAATTCATAGTGATGAACTCCCTAAATACGGTATTATTGAGGATATAGTTGTCAGTATTTACAAATACTTGAAGTTAGACCCTGAAAGAGACGCTTTTGTAGTAGTAATTTCTGATAGGGAGAGGGCTGAGCGAGCACTATCTGCCGTAGTTGAGAGAGTGAGATATGCTTTAGTAGGTATTCCTAAAGAGACCAGAGGTGCGAATCCTGACGGCACAACGAGGTACCTGAGACCTCAGCCTGGAGCTGCACGTATGTATCCTGAAACGGACGTACCTCCAATAAGGATTGATGAGGGATTACTAAAAGAAGCAGAACTATTGAAACCTAAAACACCTGAGGAACTACTTAAGGAACTAGTGAGTCGACATGGTCTTAATAAGGAAATGGCTACACAGTTAATCAAGGATCCATTATTGCCTATGTACTTAGATTTAGTTAGAGAACTAGGTGAACTGATTAAGCCTCAGCTCATAGCTACTACTTTGCTCATATACCTTAAGGGGCTTAAGTCTGAGGGCTTGAACATTGATTCACTGACTGAGGATGACATCAAGAAAGTGCTTCAGGCTGTAGGAGATGGCAGGATCGCTAAGGAGGCCATACCTGAAGTTCTATCAGCTTATCTAAGAAAAAATGTAGAAAACGTGGAGGAGGCGATTAATATGTTTACGCAGATCAGTGTTGAAGAGCTGAGGCAACTGGTGCGGAAAATAGTGGAGGAGAATAAAAATGCAGTGAGTAGGAAAGGGACTAAAGCTTTTGGGTTAATAATGGGGAAAGTAATGTCCTTGGTTAGAGGTAGAATTGACGGAAAAATTGTTGCTAACGTAGTTCAAGAAGTTCTCCAAGAATTTCACAGTGAAGATAGTTAGAACTTTGATTTTTATTTATATTTAAACTAAAATACAGTGACAATACAGTTAGTTTGGGAGAGTAGGGACTGAGATGGTGCTGGAGTACTACTTTGAAGTAACGACACACGTGAAGCCTGCTGATGTAGTTGAGTTATTATCAAATCCAACAATGTTACTGCCACTCTGGTCAATTTATGAGGAGTTAATGGAGATTAAGGGTCTTGACGAATTTACAGCTAAGCTAAACATCGCTGGATCTTCCTTTCTGGTCAAGTTTAAATTAACGAAAATTACGAGAGAACGGTCATCCACAATAACCCTAATTGGCACAGGAGCTATTAGTATGAGGATAGTCTTAAGGGTTGAACCTAAGGACACTGGCTCACTTATAAGGTGCAGAATCAATATAAGAGCCGGATTCTTTCGTGAAAGATCCATCTCAAGCTTCATGAAATCCTTCGTAGATGACTTTAGAAACAAACTCATATTTCAATTACCTATGCTAATTGATGCACTGGGTGTAGGTAGAGGCGGTCTTGATAAGGCAGTGGAGGTTAAGGAAGAAGGCGTTCCTTCAAGGATTATTCCTCACTTAGAATCTAAGACGGGTAAGGTCGAGGAGAGCAGATATAAGGAGGAAGAAAAAATACCAGATCTTACTTTCAGCGAGGACCCTGACCTGCTACGAGATGATGTTTTTCTGAGTTCTGTGATACTTAGATCGACACTAACGAAATTCAGGCAGGTGGATGTCAAAGGTGATGAAGTTCTTAAGGTATTAAAGGAGATGATACCGCCTAATGCCGCCCAGTCCGGGAGCACATTCTATATAAGCATAAACTGTACCTCACTACGTGTAAAAATGTATGTGGAAGGTCTAAAAATAAAGGGATTAAGAATAGAGTTCAGTAACGGACATATCTTGAGCGGTGCAGAGGCATTAAAGTATTTAAGGTCCCTACGCAGCTTAGGTTGCAGAGCTTACTTATTCGTAGTGTCTGCGTAAGCTACTTACTTCATTCTACTGAAGGCTTCTTTTAATTCTTCTATAAATGCCTTTTCTCTTCGAATTAGTTTCTCTAACCTCTTAATGTGTACCTTACTTAACCCTACCTCCTTACTTATTAGTGACGTATCTAGTTTGACGCCTTTTATTAGTGCTAGGGCTAATAGTGCTATAACTAATTTAGCTCTGTCAGTACGAGATGTCAGCTTAGGGTATTTTTTCAGAATGTCCATAGCTACCTGCACTGTAGTATCACTTGAGTACTTCATATTTACTCTCCTCTTAAGTAGTTTTACACGGCGTCCTGTTCTCATGTACTCCCAGAAAGCACCAGTATCTATAGTCATGTCCTTTCTCTTTTTACCGCCAATATCCTCAAGTATCTTCAGGTAGTTCTTTGTTTCTTTCTTTAATTTGGGCATAGAGTAGTTGCTATATAAATGGCTGTAGCCGCTATCCGTATCTGCATTATAGCGAGGCTTTACTGCTATATATATTTTGTCTATGACAGTCGCACATGTAGTACATACTACCTCGCCTCTCTGGTAATCCCATACTAGGTTGCTTGACCCGCAGTACGGACACCTCAAGTATACTACCCAAGCTTAGGATAGTAAAAGTAATACTACATTAGAATCTCTGAAACAGTGTTCCTCAGAGAGTGAGTGACCTAGGAGAAAGTTTTTCTTTTATGCAGTCCCAGAAACGTGGCTGGGGAATAATGACGATAGGTTTCATAGTTAACCCAATTGCAGGGATGGGTGGCTCCGTAGGTCTTAAGGGTACTGACGGTAGCCTACTTGAGGAAGCACTCAAGAGAGGTGCCAGACCCGTATCTCCCATAAGAGCTAGAAGATTTCTAAGACGATTGCACAGACTTGGTTTTACTGACGTAATAGTTTCAGCCGGAGGGATTATGGGCTGTGATTACCTCAGAGAAGTGCCCTTGAATAAAATTAAGTGCTTAGATATGCCAGCATCCTCAAAAACCTCGGGTGAGGACACGAGGAAAGTATCCAAGATGCTTGCTGACATAGGTGTAGAGCTAATAGTTTTTGTAGGTGGTGACGGCACTGCTAGAGACGTACTTGATGGTGTTGGGGGGAAAGTTCCTATGCTGGGCATTCCTGCGGGAGTAAAAATGTATTCTGGTGTGTTTGCTGCTTCACCTGAAGCAGCTGCAGACATAGTTGTGAGATTCCTAGACGGGAGTGTGTCACTTGAATTAGTTGAGGTGGCTGATGCTGATGAAGAAGCTATTTCTAAAGGGCTATTACGTGTGAAGGTCTATGGATACGCTCAAACACCTGTTGTCGAGGGACTGCTCGTTCCAAGCAAAGAATTCGCACCCGGTAGCGCAGAGGAGAAGCTTGAAGTAGCTGAGTACTTCGTGAATGAGGTAATGGAGAATAACGCGCTGTACATTCTGGGCCCTGGCTCCACAATTAAAGCGGTAGCAGACTTACTACACCTAGATAAAACCCTTCTAGGTGTTGACGCTATCTACAATAGGAAACTTATCGGTAGGGACTTGAGTGAAAGTGAGCTACTTGACATCGTCAAAGGATTTGACAAAAAGTACATCGTCATTACAATAATAGGAAAACAGGGCTATATTTTTGGACGTGGCAACCAGCAGATAAGTCCTAAGGTGATCAGGAATGTTGGCACTAGAAACATATACGTGTTATCAACTAGGTCAAAGATTGTTAACTTAAGAAGGCTTCTTGTAGATACGGGAGATCCCGAACTGGATAAAGAACTAGGCGGCTATATTAGAGTGATCGTCGGTTACCACGAAGAAAAAATAATGCCAGTAATTCCAGCATCAGTACCAGAATACTTAGCAGAGGTCTAGAAATTCTGGCTCATGTTTTGTCGGTCTTTATTACGCTCCTTACCCTACTTATGAACTTGAACGATGGCGTGACTGTTTTTAAGGCATTAGCAACTATGTTATTCAGCCTACTAATAGAGGTGTTTCTAGGTGATGCCTTCAATTTCTCCGGGTCTTTATATGCTAGCTGAATTATTTCCGCGTAAGCATTTACTAAAGAGTCAATATTTTCTTTAGTCTCTGACTCAGTCAGTTCAACCATGTGTGCTTCCGGAACTATCAAGGGGAAGTATATTGTGGGTGCATGAAATCCTCTATCCAGTAACGCCTTAGCCACGTCCTCTGCGGTGACACCCGTCTCTTTATGTAGCTTCTCAAAACTCAGCACAACTTCATGCTTGCGCCATCTATCCCTTCCGTAAATCAAGTCGATGCCCGGCAACTTAGTTACCTTCTTCATGAAGTAGTTGGTATTTAGTACCGAAATCTCGGCTACCTCCCTAACTAGCGGACCCAGTGACGCTAGGTAGATGAAGGATTTTACAGCAGGTACTATGTTTCCATAAAACCACGTTATCCTACCTATGGACTTCGGTATGTCATACTTTAGATAATACTTTCTTCCGTCATAATCGACTAACGGTACTGGAATGTAGTTTTTCAGCTCTCCCTTAGCACATATAGCTCCAGCCCCGGGACCTCCTCCTCCGTGGGGTGCAGCGAATGTTTTGTGAAGATTTAGGTGAACTACGTCAAAGCCCATGTCGCAAGGTCTCACAAGCCCTAATATGGCATTTAGGTTTGCCCCATCATAGTAAAGGAGTCCCCCAGCATTGTGAATGATGTCTGCTATTTCAAGTATTTTAGATTCGAATAATCCGAGTGTGCTTGGGTTAGTGAGCATTATGCCCGCAGTTTTATCACTAACTACGGCCTTAATTGCGTTTATGTCTGTATCGCCTTTAGGTGTTGCTGGAACGCGGACGACCTTAAAGCCCGCCATTACCGCACTAGCCGGGTTACTGCCGTGGGCGCTATCAGGGATGATCATCTCAGTTCTCTGCTCTTCACCCCTATCCATGTGGTATTTCTTGATCATTAATGCACCAACAAACTCGCCTGAGGCCCCTGCTGGAGGCTGGATCGTGCATACGTCTGCACCAGTCAACTCAGCCAGCCACTTCTGTAGAAGGTAAACTACCTCAAGTATACCCTGCACTGTCTCTTCATCTTGGTACGGATGAATATCTGTTACTCTCCTGTCACTTGCTAGCTCCTCACATATCTTAGGATTGTACTTCATTGTGCATGAACCTAGGGGGACCGGACCTACGTCTATGCCGTAGGCCATCTGCGATAATCTCGTAAAGTGCCTTATGACCTCTACCTCACTGAGGCTTGGCATATTAAGGTCGTCCCGTGCCCGCAAGTAGTCGTTAGGTATCTCTTTCAGTGCATCCTCAGAGTACTTCTTAAATTCATCAT
Organism: Desulfurococcales archaeon; assembly: GCA_021163585.1. GTDB lineage: Archaea > Thermoproteota > Thermoprotei_A > Sulfolobales > NBVN01 > B83-G16. The sequence goes on from JAGGTW010000044.1 coordinate 8,879, forward strand.
CTACTATTAGCCCCTGTTTTCTGTACTTACTTAACTCGAAGATTATTGGTTCGTCCCACTTAGCCTGCCTGAACGCCATACCTGATCACCTCAGTACCTCTTCTAAAGCGCTTGCCAGTAAGTCTATATCACTTCTTGTATGTGCCTCAGTAAAACATACTAGCGAGCAATCTCTTAATTCCGCGTAGTCTCTGAAGCGCCTTAGTAAGGGACCTATGTGAATATGCCTGCTGATAAGTTCCTTATTTACGTCCTCAATACCCCTTCTTTCTACCTTCACAGGAAACTCCATAATATATATGCTTCCATCAAATACAGGTACTCTTAAGTTCTTTATGTTACCAAGTTTCTTTAGCGCGTAGTTTGTTCTGCCGAGTATGGCTTCTCCAATCTTCTTTATGCCTTCTGCACCAAGTAGCGACAGGTACACAGCAGCTGCTAGGGCTTCAAGGTTCGAGTTAGTAGTTATGTTGGATGTTGCCCTCTCTCTTCTTATGTGCTGCTCCCTAGTCTGTAAAATCATTGTAAAGCCCAGCTCTCTATAATCCTCAGTAACTGTGGCGCCTATCAATCTACCTGGCAGTTGCCTGAGTAGCTCCCTATCAAACTTCGTTCCCAGTATTCCTGCTGAAGGGCCGCCGTAGTTGAGCCCTAGGCCTAATGGCTGCGCATCACCCACGATAATATCTGCTCCTAGTTCTCCCGGGGGTTTTAGTACACCCAGTACGATCGGATTAGAGTATACTACTGCTATTGCACCATACTTATGCGATAGTTCAATCATGTCTTTCAAATCTGTTTCAAGTACCCCGAAAAAGTTCACATACTGTAGGAGAGTAACAGCTACTTCATCATCTAGCTTTGCTTGAAAGTCATTAATGTCAGTTTTCCCCGTCCTTCTGTCGTATTCTACTTCAACGACTTTGAGCCCAGAACCGAATGACCAGGTCTTAATAACCTCTCTAATCTCTGGATGTACAGTCTTTGACACTAATATCTTACGCCTATTACGCTTAACTCTGACTGCCATCCTCACTGCTTCAGCAGCTGCTGTACTCCCATTATACATTGATGCATTCACTACATCAACACCGTAGAGTTCAGCCATTAAGCTCTGGTACTCAAATATTGCTTGCAGGAGGCCTTGAGCTATTTCAGCCTGGTAGGGAGTGTAAGCTGTGTAGAACTCGGAGCGCGTGATCACTGCTTTGACAGCAGCTGGGATATAATGGTAGCACACCCCACCTCCGATAAATAGTGGTGGATTCTGAAGTACTTTATTCTTAGATATGATGCCCTCAAAAAATCTCCTAACTTCATATTCGGTCAGCGGCTTCCCTAGCCCTACCTTAGGGGGCTCCTTAAGTATTAGCTCCTTTGGTACATCACTAAATAACTCTGAAACGTCGGTAATGCCTAGTTCCCTTAACATTTCATTTTTTACATTAGGGACGGAGTTCGGTATCCAAGGATGCGGCATCTTTATCGACCGCTATAAACTACTTGCGGTTAGGTAAAATAAGCTAAACTATGGAATCTCCATATAGGGTGTGTACTGTAAGTGAAGCTAGGAAATATATATCACTGCCTATGTTGTTACATGGTGGTTTGAGTAGTGCTGTCGGTTCCACTGCTTGACCTGCAGAGAAAACATGGTGGTAATCCCGGGGAGTTCGCTGGCTGGATAACATCGATGGACTACGGGAACCCTATTGACGAGCATGTTAAGACCAGAACTGAGGTCACGGTTTTCGATGTATCACATATGGGGAGGTACATTATCAGGGGAGGAAGAGTCTTTGATTTCCTGCAGAAAGTAGTGAGTAAGGACTTATCTAAGGTTCGAAAGTTCTTCATGAGCGGCCCCGTCCTGCTGCTCACTGAAGAAGGAGGTATTCGGGACGATGTAATGCTCTATTATGTCGATGATGAAACGTGGTTTGCTGTCGTTAATGCACCTAATGTTAAGAAGGATCTAGAATGGTTGAATACGTGGAGAGAAAGGCTAGGTTTTCAGGATGTCGAGATCGAGGACGTTACCCTTAATTCTGTGCTTATAGCTGTACAGGGTCCTAAAGCACCCGAAGTTATGGAGGGGCTAGGATTCAGCGATGCCAAAGACCTTAAGATACTTCAGTTCGTACACAAGCCTGAAATATTGGGTAAGACCGCCGTCCTAGTAAGCAGGTCTGGATGGACTGGTGAGGAGGTGAGGTCCCATGGATTTGAAATATGGACTGATGTAGAGCATGGCAGGAAGATATTTGAGAGGGCTATTGAGTTAGGTGCTAGGCCGGCAGGACTTATCGCTAGGGACTCCCTACGTTTGGAAATGGGTTACTTACTGACTGGCGTAGACATGAACGAGAGCATTAATCCTGTGGAGGCACGCTACTGGCTGGCTCTATCATTAGATAAGAGAGAATGCGTAGGGTGCGATAAAGTAAGGGAAATTTATGAGAAGGGAGTAAGTAAGGTACGTGTTGGGTTAAGACTTAAGAAGGGCTTTAGAGTGATTCCTAGGCACGGCTGCAGGATAAAAGCATTTAACGAGGGTGTTGGCGAGGTGACTAGCGGGGCGTACTCCCCTATACTGAAGAGGCCGATAGCTATGGGGTATGTGAGGACATCACATATGTACCTAGGATCCAAGTTAGCAGTTGAGATCAGGGGCCGTGAATACGAAGCTAAAATAGTTGATTTCCCATTTATATAATATTTTAGGGTGTCGAATATGAGTCAAGACATAAAGGTTAAAACAAAAATAGGTGAATACCTAGTTAAGGCAGGACTTCTGTATACAGAAACTGACGAGTGGATAAAGGTTGAGGGCAACGTAATAACATTAGGAATAACTGACTATGCACAGAAAAAGCTCAGATACGTAGTTAACGTTGAGTTATCTGAACCCGGAACTGAAGTAAGGTCAGGTGAGTCAATAGCAGTGCTTGAGTCAGTAAAAACTATAGCGGA
>JAGGTW010000069.1 GCA_021163585.1 Desulfurococcales archaeon
ATGTAGCTGGGCTCTACGACAGGGGTGTCTACGTCTGCTTCTCACCTATAATACTAACTCCTGATGAAGTGAAAAGAGTACCTCCAATACTACTTGACATGATCGAGGACGCTATTGTTGTTTATGACCCTAAAGGCTTCTTTAGTAAGCTACTGGATAAAGTAGCTGCTAGATTAAAGGAGCTGGGCGCGGAGCGCGTCTGGCTGGGTCGGAAGTGGTACTGGAGACTTAAAAAGAACTACAAACCAGGGGAGGTGATATTAATTGAATAATGTAGCGCTAGCTAAGTCAAATATAAGGCAAGCAATTGAGAGATTAAGACATGCTGGAGAAGCACTAAGAAGCGGGAACTACCCCTACACCATCAGGCAATGTCAAGAGGCCGTAGAATTGAGTCTAAAAGGTGCTCTCAGACTTGTCGGGATCGAGCCACCTAAGTGGCATGACGTCGGTCCAGTACTTAAGAGGGAGAGAAGCAGATTTCCAGCAGGATTCAGGGACTACATCGATAAGTTAGCTTCGATATCGAGGTCTTTGAGGAAGGAGCGGGAACTAGCTATGTATGGTGATGAAGTTGCTGGTATACCACCTGAGGAGCTATACGTAAGGGATGATGCTGTAGAGTATTTTGAGAAGGCTGAGTTTGTTGTCAGTAAGGTGGTGAAGTTATTTGAGGATCTGGTGGGTGAGAAATTAGCTCAGTAGGTCTGAGGAGTTGATGGTACACTTAATCTCCGCGTCACCTGTTCTTAAGTGCCTTGTTATTGAGAGGATCAATAGGTTTACTGTCAGGGTTAGGTGCTTAGGTAGCGAGTACCCTGCACTAAACACTAATACTGGCAGACTGCCTGACCTCCTGACTCCGGGCAGGATAGCTTACTGCATACGTAAGTACGCTGGTAAGCTACCTCTGAGGCTCTTAGGAGTTGACGTGGGTGGGGAGGTAGCAGTAACCGATATTCACATGCAGGTGAAGTCCTTCGAGAAAGCTTTGGAGCTCAACTCCATACCCTGGCTCACCGACTGCCTGGTCAAGCAGAGAAACCCTGTCATTGGTAACTCAAGACTCGACTACCTGCTGAAGTGCCCTGAATGTGAGGTGTGGATGGAGGTGAAGAGTGCTGTTCTCATACATCATGGCGTATTCGCAGGGTACCCGGACTGCCTGAGCCTGCGTGGGAGAAGACATATTCAGGAACTGATTAAGCTGGCACTGAAGGGCAGGAAAGCACTGCTAGTCTTCATTGCAGCACATCCAAAAGCAAGAGCCTTCAAACCATACAGTAGAGGAGACCCTCAGATCACGGAATTACTCAAGAAAGCAATGAAGTCCGGAGTACGGGTCAGGGCCCTACAAATCAAAGGAATAATTAAGAAAGACAAGAACACAATAATAACAGTGCACCAAAACCCGAACCTACCAGTAGTAATTTAATAGAGAATGTTCTTTTATACTGGTGTGTCCTTGAATGAATATTCCTCAAGGGGAAATTATAAGTAAACACACCTGCATGACGGCCCAAAGTAGTGCAGGCGTTCGTACGTAGTCCGCAAAGTCCAGCAATTACTCCGACCACTATGACATAGGTGTGAGAGTATAGAGAAACTCATGTCTTAACTATTTAGATGTACACCCCCTATTAAGGAAGTAAAGATTAATATTATACAGTACCAATTAGTACTTGGTGATTAGTAGGTGCCAATTAGAAGGAGAGTTCATGCAGGTCAAGTATATCTCGGCAGGGAGGTTTTGGGAGCGCTGGGTATTAGGGATGGTGATGAAGTAGAACTAGAGATTAAGGATGGTGAGGCTGTAATAAGACCTGTAAAGGCGATCGACAAAGATACATTGGATTTAATTAGATTACTGGGAGAGGTTAAGGCTAGTGGTGGGCGTGAAGACTACTTTGAAGAATACGATTATGAAGATATAAGTGGTTAAGTACGATGGATGTTTTCATTGACACACAATTATGGATATATGCCTTTAAGAAGCCCCAAAGGGAAAACTTCTTAAGTAGTGAAGAGTATGAGGAAGCTCTTCAGATACATGGTAAAGCTATGAAATTCATGCATAATGTCTTAACAAGTCACATGGTGCATATCACTACACATCAATTAGCTGAAATATTTCATGCCCTCGCATTCAGAGGTGTTAGAATGAATAGTAGGCAGGCGCTGAACATTGTCGAGAAAATAATGAAGAGTTCAAGAACCATAGTAGTAGAAGTTAGGAAAAGACACTATAGGGAAGCCTTAAGGCTAAGTAGCTTATCAGGAATACATATATGGGATTACCTATGCATAATACCGCTGAGGGGACAAATAGACGTAGCCTACACTAATGACAAGCATTTCCTCCATCCCACCATAAAAAGCTTAGTACCAAAAGTAGAGAACCCCATAGGAAAATGGATTACTGCATAGTTAGGATCGATGCCAGGCTTTCTTAATCAAAGAATTACACACCATGAACTACGTGCTCTATCTTAAACTAAAGTAGCAGATAATAACTCGTGCCAAACGTAAATTTGGGATGACCCTCCTTGATGTAGTAGTGTTTTCATCGGACATATCTCCACAAACAAAAATTATTAACATAAACTGAATTGTTTTCTATGATGCTGTGTTCTGGAACTGAAACAATTAAGTTTTGCAGATTTGCTAAACGAATTTATTGTTTTACTGAGATAAAAAATTTATAAGTCATAACTTAAAAAATTATTTGGGGGTATTATTAAGGATGAATAAACTGACTTTACTGAAGTTCATAGTAGTCATAATAGTTATTGTAATAGCCCTGATAGCTTTAGTGCCGCCGAACGCCCCCTTCATGCCTGAAGAAAAGCGATTTGCCTACTACACGTTCCCGCTTCTGCCCCCACTGCTAGCTATTGCATTAGCTATGGCTACTAGGCAGGTACTCATAGCACTCTTTGCTGGTGTCTGGGTCGGTGCCTTAATGGTCGTGGCCTACAACCCACTGTCAGCTACAACTCAGACACTATCGTGGATTATTGAGAACGCTACGGACTCATGGAACGCCACCATACTGATCTTCGACTTCATCATAGGTGCCTTCGTGGGTGTGCTGTACGCGTCAGGTGCCCTGCATGCCGCCGCTCGAGCCATAGCTAAGGGTGTTAAAAGCGCACTAGGATCTAGCTTCGCTGGGTGGTTCTGGGGCTGGCTATATTCTTCGATGACTACACGAACACTATCGTAGTAGGCAATACGATCAGGCCTTAACCGATAGGTTGAGGGTGAGTAGGGAATTCCTGAGCTACATAGTTGATTCGACCGCGGCCCCGGTAGCGGGCATAGCACTGGTGTCGACATGGATAGGCTATGAGGTAGGTTTGATCAAGGACGCTATTGAAGGGCTTCAGAAGATGGCTTCTCAAGGCGTGATAGCTGCTGCACCAGATATCGGCGCCTACATGGCGTGGATGTCGTCAGTACCCTTCAGGTACTACTCGATCTTAGCAATAGTACTGGTGCTGACGGTTGTCCTCACCAGGAGGCACTTCGGGCCCATGCTTAAGGCAGAGCACAGAGCCAGGAAGGAGGGGAAGGTCATAAGGGATGGTGCACAGCCCCTCATGCCTACTGAGAGTGTGCTGGGTGCAGAGCCAGTAGCGAAGAAGTGGACTTCTGGGTGGGTGTTCGCAATATCGATATTGGCGCTAGTATCCATCACACTCCTGGGTATGTGGGTCACCGGAGCTGATGACCCGTCGAAGTGGTGGGAAACCCCATTCACTGACGCACTAATGAATAGTGACTCAGCAACAGCACTACTGTGGGGTAGCTTCACAGCATACCTCATAGCGCTAGTCGGGGGACTAGTGTCCCGCTCCCTCTCGATCGCGAAGGCAATGGAGTATACCGTGAAGGGAATGTACTTAATGGTCTTCGCAAACGCGATCCTGCTGCTGGCATGGAGCATTAAGTCAGCAACTGACGCAGTAGGTACTGCGGACTTCGTAGTTTACGCTGCGACAGCAGGCGGTGTCCCAGCCCTAGTGGTTCCACTAGTGATCTTCTTGGTCTCCATGTTCATATCGTTCACTACAGGCACGAGCTGGGGTACCTTCGGCGTCATGATGCCCATAGCTGTGCCGATGGCCTGGAGGCTGGCTCTAATTCAGTACCCGGGCAACCTAGACGTCGCCTACACCGTGATGTTCGCATCAATAGCATCAGTATTTGCTGGAGGGATCTTCGGCGACCACTGCTCGCCGATTAGTGACACCACCATAATGTCCTCAATGTTCAGCGCCTCAGACCACATAGACCATGTAAACACTCAGATACCTTACGCAGTACTGGCTGCCTCAGTAGGTATAGTACTGTACCTACTCTTCGCAGCAGGTATAACTAGCCCGCTAATACTGCTACCCATAGGTGTAGTGCTACTGGTGCTCCTGCACTACGTTATAAGTAACTTATACGCCAAGAAGGTCGGGCTACCGCCTAAGGTTCCCAACTATGTAGTGGGAGCTTCGGGCAAAGAAATAGAATAAAATACAATAACATATTTTTATCCATTAATATCTAACATTAGCCGCTTTCCAGCATACTTCTTTAAGGAATTTACATAAGTAGTGTTGGAGAGTGTGGGAGAATCAAGATCTACGTTAGGTTCCTGCAAAGGGCTGGCGACCTAAGCCCCTGAAGGCAAGAGAGCAACCGTTGTTGAGCTGCCTGAGAATTCAACTATTAAGGATCTCCTAGAGCACATTAGAGGCTACATTAGCAGGAGGATCGGGGAGGGTCTGATGGAGAAGAGACTTATACTGACGGTACTAGTTAATGATGAAGCCATCATAAACTTAGACCACGTACTCAAGGACGGTGACACGGTAACTTTCATGTCCCGGGAATGGGTGGGTGACGCACCCGAGGTTTAATCATCTAGCTCCTCGGTAAGTATGTAGCCCCCACTCCAGGTGCGTCAGCAGAGTGGCTCAGGCTGGGGCTACCCAGAATAATTACTGGGGCACTGCATGACTACTTGCTTGCGGCTAGCGTTCTTGAACCTAGGTCGCTACGGTGCTTTACGAATTTCTTCTGGGTGCCAGCCTACATGCATGGTTGTTTTAGTACTTCTATCAGTTCACGAAAAGCTTTTTCTTTATAAAGAATTCTGCAGGTGTTATGCTACCAGCTAAATTTTTAATTAATTGCGCTAAGGAGGTATTACTTATTGCAACTGATTAGCAAGTAAAATTTTTGCATGCCTAATATAAAACTTCAGTGAATTATTTAAAGCTGATTCCCGTAATTAATTATTGGCGTATGGTGGTTCTTAGTGGTTGAGAGGTACAGTCTAGGTAATGAAGAACTCGATGAACTGGTCGGGGAACTAGAGCCTGGCACTATTCTCCTAATTGAGGGAGAACCAGGTGCCGGGAAGACCACGCTCGCCCTAGGCATAGCTTACAGGAACGCTGTCGAGAGGGGTGCTAAGGTACTTTACATAGCGTTCGGCGAGATCCCTGAGAAGCTGGTTAAGTATGCGGGCTCGATAGGTCTAGGTATTGAGAAGCTGATCAGTGAGGGCAGGTTAAGGATCGAGAGAGTACCTATGGTGAGTGATAAGGAGCTGATCGACATAGTTACTCAGTCGATTGCTGAGGGTATGGAGTCCTACGACATAGTTATAGTTGACAGCGTAAC
>JAGGTW010000056.1 GCA_021163585.1 Desulfurococcales archaeon
ACTGGTGAGGGAGCTCCTTAGTCATGGGGTTGCCGTAGCTCCAGGACATCTCTTCGGCGCTGAATTCAAGTACTACTTCAGAGTATGTTATGCTCTACCTAAGGAGATGGTCGTGGTTGGTATTGATCGGATGAAGAAGTACTTCAGCATGAGAACTCATAGCAGGGGTTGATGGGGGTCTAGACCGAATTAATTCATCGGAGCTAACAGTTAGTGCACTACGTAGCGCACTAGGGGGTGCATTAGGTTAGGTACTCTAACTTAATCGACTTAAAGTTAAATGATATAGATAATTAAGGTAATTTTTCCTTAATAGGTATAGTGCAGTAATCCCATGTACCCTCATCCCATGAGTTAACGGAGTAATGCATGAAGCTACCTGCATGTACTTAAGTGAAAGGTAAATCTTATAGGGATTGATTCCACATCATAGTGGATCCTGATTGAGGGTTGTATACACATCGTTCGCACTGAACGCTCTCGCACTGGTACTTAAGCTCGCTACCATGCTGACATCGAATTCAGCTGCTGTTAACGCTGAGTTCCTGCATGCTTTAGGCGACTTCATAGGGTCAGGGCTCCTAGCCCTCGGCGTGGCTATTTCAACTAAGGCACCATCAATTAAGTATCCGTTCGGGTACGGGAGATCTACCTACATCTTTGGCTTACTCTCAGCTTCAGTAATTGGTGGCTTCCTCTTCACGCTCTCACTACTTGAAGGTGTTAATAGGATCACTACTAGGGAAGTAGTTGTCAGCTCCTCCAGCGCCTTAGCACTCCTGCTAACAGCTGCTGCAGCTGACCTAGCAGTACTTGCTTGGGCGCTCTGGAAGTACCCAGCACATGGTGAGAACCCAGCACTTAAAGGCACGGTAATTGAGAACTTAGTAGATACTGTAGGTAATGTAGCTGCTCTAACAGCGCTACTGACTCTCAATCCACTAATTGATGCTCACGGAGCATTCGTGATCTCAGCCATACTGCTCGTGTCATCACTTAACTTAGGGTACAAGTACTTTAACGTCCTAATAGGTAGGTCAGCACCCAAGAATGTTGTCGGGAGGGCGATCAAGATAGCTGTCTCAATACCCTACATAGTGGACGTCAATGATGTCAAGTCACTCATCATAGGTCCCAATGACTACCTACTGATCATGCAGCTCGAGGTCCCGCCCAACCTGAGTGCTGAGGACATTCAGAAGGCTAGGAGTGAATTAACAGATAAGCTGACCAGGGCGGAACCAAGGATCAAGTACTTAATAGCTGAGTTCGTCACACCCAGGGACCCGCCGGGAACCTTCAGGAAGCTCCTGAGTGAGGTAATTAAGTTAGGTGAGTAGCGAACCTACACGTAAACGATTACTGCAGTTACTAGCGAGAGAGCTATGGAGACTCTCTCTGGGTCACCTAAGGACTTTAGTTTCCCAACTCCCTCCACACCCAGCACTTTAAGCGGGTCTAAGTACATGATCACAGGCTTCCCCTCACCCCCTGAAATACGCCAGTACCTCTTGATGTCCTCCCTAACCCTCTCCTCACGCACCTTAATGACGTCACTCAATTTATTGGGATCCTTCAGAACCTCCTCACTCAACGTAACCATCTCAATATACATGTCCAGAACCGAGTAGTCAGCTATGCGCATGTGCAGCTTGTAGTCCTGAACACTCAGCTCCTTCCCTGTCAGTACCTCACCAATGCATAACCTCCTCAACCTACCCACAACATCATCACCTACAGCAATGACGGGCGAGATCAGTGATGAAGCAAGCGCTACGGACTCAGCCAGCCCGCAGTCACCAGTCAATTCAGCAAGTACCTCAGCCACGCTGGAGACCTCTGGGAGAGGGTAGGTGAATCTTAGGAGTGGTTCCTTAATTAGGTACTTAACCTCTGGGTAATTCTTAATTAACTGCGTGGGGACAGCTAAGTTCCTGTACCTGAACCTCTGCTTGAGCCACTTAACCCCATCAACTACTGAGTTGGTGGAGCCGCTTCCGTATATGACCCCACGCAGATTCTTAACGTGAGCTAAGTAATTTGAGAGCTTCAATGAGGTCCCACCCCAACTTACTTTACTTCCCAACAAAAAACATCAGCTTTCATGCTACTTTTAATACTTTCAACATGAGTTCTCTTAATATGTTCTACATATGATGTTAGAAACATCTTTATTCTCCAGCACAAGTAATACTTGGGTAACACTTCAGGTAAGTGAAGGTAGTGGGCTTTGCTCAGGTACTTGAGATTAATGATGTTTGAAAAGGCGATACGTGCCTTAGTAGGGAGCGGTGGTAGGCTAAATTATGCGGTATTTTCATGTAAGAGAGATGGTGAAGTAATGAGTGTTGAAGTACTTGCTGAGAGGGACACAGGGAATATCTGGGCCGGGATCAGGATCCCTAAAGTCGATGTGGCTCAGCTGAAGAAGCTGAAGAACTTAGCGGAGAGAGTTCTTAAGAAGGAGCTTGTATTCGCTAATGACATGTACTGGATCAAGGGCAGTGTTGAGGAGGCAGTAATGATTATTGAGGAAATATTCACACACTTCTACGACCTCCCAGAAAATTACGAGCCAGTAATTGAGATCCACATAGACGGTGTAGGGGATTTCATTGTGGATAAGTCAATGACTGTCAAGAGGGCTGATGTACTCAGTATGAACCTACTCAGCTACTACAACGGGAAGGACATGAAGAGAATTAAGGTAACTAAGGACTTCTTCGGCAACATACGCAGGGACGAAGTAGGTAACATTAGGTTTAAATCAGGTGTGCTTAAGGCCTCCATGGAGGTTTACTTACGTAGCGGCCAGGTCATCAGGTACGTAATACCTAAGAGGTCTGTTCTGGAGTACAAGAGAAAATTGATCGCACTGGGTTATAAGGTGGAGGAGTAAAAACAGACTATATACTTAATGTGCTTAAGAACTACTTCTTTACTGACCCAGCAATGATTCCCAGAATAAACCCTATCGCTACAGGACCTACAGTCAGTATCCCTAAAGTAGCCATTATACTCTGCACTAGAGGGAACAGCTTCTGCGCCTCTACACCAACCTTAGCCAGGAAGTCCTCAATACTGCCTCCCAAACTCCACACAGACAAAATCGACCCCAGCACCAAGATCCCAATTAAGGCTAGTACGTACTTTATTACCTTAACGGAAAAGTACCCTAAGCCTAAACCCAGCAAGAATTGAATGAGGACAGCTACAAGCACCTTAGGATTCGATAGCGCTGCTGATATGAACTCTGGAAGTTGAACAGATTCCACCTCACCAGAGGCTGTGATTGCCTCCGCTAGGCACAGTGGCGCAGTAGTCAACGCAATAATCATTGCAGCTACGAGTATTAGTAGTAATGCCTTCACTTTCAAGCACCGAATCCATATTTAAGAAGAAGAAATATAAAGTACCATGCAATCACTAGCAATCACCTAGACGTAAGGCATTCCGAATTACGGATACGTGCACTTGATGCAGGCTTCCGGAACCTATATTACATGAAGGTACTTCATGATCTTAGGGTCCGTAGTGCATGGTGCTGAAGCACTACTCATGTTGCTGACCTACGTAGCTGTGGTAGCTGTAATAGCTAGTGAGAAGGTGGACAGGCTATACGTGATCCTGGCTGGTGCCCTAGCAACGATAGTGCTCTCGCAGGTACTGCACTTCTCGTCCGTGCCAAACCTCTTGAGGTACATAGACCTGGATGTTCTGGGTCTAATAGCTGCTGTCTCTATAATCAGTTGGTTCCTAGCCGACTGCGGCATTGTTAAGCTGGCGGCCAGCGTGCTCGAACGTCTCAGGTCCCCCGTGCTCGTAGTTCAGGTACTCGCACTGATATCAGGTCTCGTCAGCATCTTCCTTGAAAACGTATCTACGGTGCTCCTGATCGCTCCGACAGCCCTGGCTGTGTGCAGCCGCTTAGGAATAGATTCAGTACCTACATTAATACTTATTGCTGTTGCCTCAAACATGGCGGGATCGGCCACCCTCGTCGGGGACCCGCCAGCAGCCATCACTGCGTCGTACCTCAACCTAGGCTTCGGAGACTTCATAGTGTACGATGGGAGGCCTTCAATGTTCTTCATGACGCTGATCCCAATGATCGTAGCCATAGGCACGATACCCATCTACGTAAGGATTGCTGGGAAGGCGCTGAGACTCAATAATGCTCCGACCGCGGGTACTGAGGAACCGGTCAGGAAGGGCTACATTCTAGCAGTAGTTACCGCCCTCACCGCTAAGGTCGTGCTCCTCACTTTCAGGAAGGAGTTAGGGCTCTCACTATCTGCTTCAGCACTGCCCCCAGCCATCGCCCTACTCCTAGCTTACGGCAGGGGGAGATTCACGAGAATTATGAAGGAGGGCATAGACCTCAGATTACTTGCATTCCTAGCCTCAATGTTCATCATGGTTGGCGGTCTGAGCGAGTCAGGCGCTATAGCACTTGTAGCTGAATGGTTCTCAGCTTCAGCAGGCGGTAGCTTGGCTGCTACCGCCATGCTCATAGTGCTTGTTTCCGTGCTGGTCTCAGCCTTTGTTGACAATGTCCCCTACGTCGCCGCCATGTTGCCAGCAGTAGTTATTGTTGCTAATAGCTTGAGTGGGGGGCGAACTGCAACCATATCGCTGGCCTGGGCTCTACTGATCGGTGCTACACTAGGAGGCAACATAACCTATATCGGGGCCTCAGCTAACTACGCTGCGGTGAGGATCCTTGAGGGTAGTGGGCGTAGGGTCACATTCGCTAGGTTCGTGAGGATAGGGCTTCCGTTTACTGCAGTATCTGTGGGGACAGCACTCGCTATGTACTACCCTTTGTGGCTGGCACCTTAAGTTTGAGGCATTAAGTTAAATATTACGCTGTAACAGAAGAACTACAGAACTTTTATACTAGTGCTACAATTAATTCTTAAGGTGTTACTCGCAATGCGTACCCAACGCAG
>JAGGTW010000095.1 GCA_021163585.1 Desulfurococcales archaeon
AGGTGAAGGAGAGGTGAGTTTAATGGAGAAGCCCAGTAAAAAGGTAACTAACATACTAATAGCATCAGTGGGAGGGCAGGGAGGCCTCACGCTCTCTAGGGCAATAGCTATAGCTGCAGTCATGAAGGGATATTCAGTCAAGACCGGGGAATCCCTAGGTATGGCACAGAGGTTCGGTTCGGTAGTAAGTTACGTGAGGATAGGTGAGGGGGTCAGAGCACCTATTTTCGGAGTCGGTGATGCAGATTATCTAATAGGACTAGAGCTTACAGAGACTGTAAGGAACATGCAGTACCTGAGGCAGGGTGGGTTGGCAGTAGTTTCAGATGAGCTTAAGCCACCATTAAGTGCGAGCCTAGGTTTGGCGAGATCCTTAAGCCGGGAAGAATTAATAGGTGCTCTGAAAAACAACTTAAAGAACCTAGTGCTTGTTCCAGCGAAAGAACTGGCTATTAAGGCAGATAATCCGAGGGCGGCAAACATGGTGTTGCTGGGTGTGTTTAATGAACTAACCAAGTTAATTGATGATGCATCGATTAAGGCAGCAATAATGATGTTATTACCTGGGCGCAGGGGAGGGTCTTCAGTTCAGGCGTTCGATCTCGGTAAGGAGTGGGTTAAGTCAATAAAGTAATTTTTGAGCACTTTCACTGAAAAATTTCGAGTCAGGATAGGAGTTAAATATGAAGAAGCCTATAGCGTTCGTGCCCGGCAGGTACTACGTAAGCTTGAGTACGAGCGGCACGTACTGTGAACTCAACTGCCCTTACTGCAAGGGGAAGTACCTTTCAGGTATGGACGATGTAACCGATCCGAGGATGCTTCGTAAGGTGCTGGAACTGCATTATGCGAGGGGTGCCAGAGGGTTTCTGTTGAGCGGCGGGTTCAACAAGGAAGGATACATAATGATTTCGGAAGAGCACCTAAATACTGTCAAGGAGTTTAAGAGGCTTCATGATGACGTAGTTATATCAATTCACTCCGGCTTAATGCCTAAGGAGTTGCTGAATAAGGTATGGAGTGCTGGTGTTGATTTCATAGATTTTGAGGTTCCACCCAGTAACAAGTACTTGAAGTACTTGAAGAACCTGCGGAGGCATAGTGTCAGCGATTACTTGGAGTTTGTAGAGGAGGCTATCAAGTACAGCAGGGACTTTATAGTGCCGCACATAGTCCTTCACTCGGTGGGTAGTACAATTAATGACGAGCTAAGAGTAATTAGGGAATTAGGTGACCTTAAGTTAAGATTAATTGTCATGTTAATTGAGATTCGAGGACCTCAAGGAGTAGACAGCAGTGTGTTTGATGTTGACAGAATTAGGGAAGTTCTGAGGTACTCTAAGAAATTCTTTACGGAAGTAGCTTTAGGGTGCATGCGTCCAGTAGCTTTCAAGCTAAAATATGATGAGACCGTGGTGCGGGAAGGGCTGGTGGACAGATTAGTTAACCCACGTAAGAACATTATACTTAAGTATAACTTACCTGTTGTTCGAGCGTGCTGCAGTATTAAGAAAGAGTACTTTAGGTTATTTCCAGTAGAGACGAAGGGTCAAAGCTAATTTAGCACAATCTACTTATTAGGTTCTTAAGCTCGGGCATACTCCTGACCATGTACGTATTACTGACACCTACTGGTGGGGCTTCGCCTTTCCTTACATACAGTACGGGGTAGCCAACAACTCTAAAGGCTGATGAGTCCCAGTCGCTGTCTCCTACAAACATGAACTTGCTCAGCGCTACCGAGGTAATTTTCGAGATTTTTTTGAGAACATCATCTTTACGTAGGGGGTTAACTACTTCGACACCCCTAGGAACCAGGTAATCTCTCTCATCGAATACCAACTTATTCGCATAAACGAGCTCTATTCCCAACTTCTCAGCTACCATATTAGCCAGTATATCGATCCCGCCACTAACTATTGCTACTGCTATGCCTAGGGACTTCACGTAGTGAACCAATTCCTCAGCATGATCTTCGATCTCGCATTCCCTGAAGGCCTCAACTATCTCACTGCGTCGAAGTCTGTTGCCTCTCGCCTGAAGTAATGCCTTTAGATCTCTCTCCATCCACTCACTATACGTTATAAGACCCTTCCTGAACATTTCTGAGTCATTTCTCTCCTGAATTATCCTTATTGACCCGAATCTCTCATGGAGGTACCTCCAAGAAGATGAATGCTTAACTAGGACCCCATCTAAATCAAATGCAAGTACTCCTATTTTGTTGCACTTTTTCTGCAAGCCTTCATTACCTCCTCCAGGGCGCTGGTAAGTAGGTTCTGGAACCTATCCCTACTCACGCCTGCGAGGACTACATTATTAACTAGTGTTTGCATATCCTCAATAAGTGAGGGGGTCACCTTCTTACCTGCTAAGTACTTCTCTATATTATCTACAGCCTCAGGAGGGTAGGCAAAGAAGTCGCCTGTAATTCTCGCATTTTTCACCACGCACTCCCCGTTGACTTCAACCTCAATACTTACGTATTTTCCACCTTTTTCTTTAATTACTTTAGCAGTTCTGAAGTACGTCACTTCCACCACCTCAGGGCCTCATGTATGTCCAATCCTTAGATCTGTATTTCCATTCGAGCGATTTCGCCAGAGCTAACTCTGGCTCGCTGAGTTCGCTCTCAATTAACTCCGCGTTTAGGGCCTTCTCGAATCCCTTAATGAGGGCCTCAATAGCTTCTCTCTTACTTACCTTTCGTCCAAGGTACTCTGAAATAGTTGTGACCCTTTCTCTTATTGAGGAAATGCTTTTTTCTTTAAGTTTTATATTGGGTACTATAAGTGACTTTGCGAGAACATCTAAGTTGGTGTCATACATGAACGTGCCGTGCTGGAGTACGGCGCCTAGCCTCCTCAGCTGTGCCTGACCAGAGAATTTTCTGCCACCTATAACAATGTCATTCAGAGGCCTGAACTCAGCTGGCGCACCGAGAATCCTAGCGGCCTCAACTACTCCACCTGCCAGGAACTTAAATGATTCTACGAGGTCTTCTGGTGCTAACTCAGCAGACACTATGATGGCATATGTTATTTCCCCGCTAGTGTCATGGTAGACTGCGCCACCACCAGTAGGTCTACGGACTACTACTATGTTATTTTCTTTAATGAAGTTTAGATCTACGGATTTACTTACTGACTGAAAGTAACCTATCGTTACTGCTGGAGGATTAAATACGTACAGCCTTAGTGTGTCACTTATGAGGCCTGCGCCCCTTAGGATGAGCATTGCTTCGTCTAATGCCATGTTGTACTCAGCGGGCCCCTCATCGATTATTAGTCTTATGCGTCTCACATGCACACCCAGCCATTACTTTAACGCAGTAAATTAAATAACTTCACATGTATAGTATCCCCTGAAGACAGCCTCCGCAGGTGGGTTATGAGGTGCGTGTGAGGGCATCTTTGGGGACTTTAATAGCTCTAGGGCTAGAGGGAGGTAGGGCTGACGTAACTCCTGAGATAGCTTACGTTATGCAGTACAGTGAGAGTGGCTGTGCTGGTAAGTGCGCGTTCTGTGCGCAATCGGCGAGTTCCCGCGCATCTAAGGAGCTTTTGTCACGTGTGGTGTGGCCTGAAGTAAGCTTAGATACTCTGCTTAGGAGGCTCAGTAGCTCCAACTACCGCAGGGTGTGTATTCAGACAATAATTAAGAGTAGATTTATTGAGGAGGCCCATTACCTAGTCAGGAGCTTCGGTGAGTTAGGCATGAATGTTTCACTCTCAATAACGCCTGTGCCTGAGAGTGAATTAAGGCAGTTCGCCCGGGAAGGTGTGGACTATTTGGGTGTGGGACTCGATGCTGCGTCAAGAAGTTTAGCTGAGGCTTATGAGAGACCGTATACGTGGGACACATACTGGGACTTCATTAAGACGGGTGTTAAGGTGTTCGGTAAAGGAAGAGTAGTTACACATCTTATAGTCGGCTTAGGTGAGTCTCTTGAGGACATGCTATCTACTGTGGAGGAGTTGAAGAGCGTAGGGTCAGATATCTCACTCTTCGCACTTACGCCACTAAAAGGTACTAAGGCGGGAGGATTGAGTCCTCCCTCTGTACGATATTACAGGCTAGTTCAGCTGGCTACGAAACTTATAATGGATGGTCATAACTGGCGTGACTTCATAATTTACAGGGAAGGGAAGCCATACATCAATAAGTCAGTGCTAAGGCTCGACGCTGATGACCTGCTTGAGGCCGTAATCATTCGTGGGTGTCCCGGATGTAACAGGCCCTTCTATAATGAGGTACCGGGCAGGGAGCCATATAACTTCCCAGGTCGTGAGTACCTAAATAAGTGGAAGGAGAAGGTTGCTGAGGAGTTGAGAGAGCTATTAATTTAGGATGTAGTGCTTAAGAGCTACTCTGACCTACAGGTGTGTTAGCACCTAGTAAAGCTGTAAATCACTGTCTAATAGGGCCTACGTCTGGATATCCCTGCCTTAATCCCATACCAGCATACTTTCTAAGTCCTTCCCCACCCTTAATGAGTAGCAGTACTAGGTTTCTGGCATGCTTCTTGGCCCTATCAATGGCTATTTTCCTCAGACTTTCACTTTCGTCTGCCTCATCTTCATGAACCGTCACATCTATTACGTGCTTTAGGGTCTCTAGCTGAACCAGCTGAAGTGCCATACTAGCTACAACGTATGAGAGCTTATCAGTTAATGTTTTTCCAACCCACCCCAGAGTTATTACTGCCTCACAACCGTGTTCAACGAGCAACTTTTTGGCGGCGACAGGCACGTCCTTGATTCCGGGAACAGTATATCTGATTATTTTTGCGTTAGGCAGCTCCTCCTTGATTATGGATTCAGCTATTGAGCCCATATCAACACGGGCAAAGGTTGTATCGACAATACCTACCTTGATCATCCCAGCACTTCCTCCAAGAACCTACCGTTCTCATATATTAAGTCACCGTCGGCGTAGACCTTCCCGTCTTTTTTCATGTCCTTGATCATGTCCCAGTGTATTGCTGAGGTGTTTTTACCGCCTGTGGACGGGTATGAAGCGCCTAGAGCCATGTGGATCGTGCCACCTATTTTTTCATCAAATAATATCTCCTTAGTGAACCTACCTATATCGTAGTTCAGTCCGAATGCTACTTCACCTAATCTTCTAGCCCCTTCATCCACTTCAAGAATCTTCCTGAGGAATTCCTCTCCTTTAGCGGCATTTGCCTCAACTACTTTCCCCCTCTTAAAAACGAGCCTCACTCCCTCAACCTCCACACCACTCCATATGGCCGGGTAAGTAAATACTATATGACCCTCCGTACAGTCCTCGTGGGGTCCCGTAAAGACTTCACCTCCGGGCATGTTCTTTTTCCCGTCATCGTTGATCCAGATTCTACCGTCAACCTTCACGAGTATGTCAGTATCTTCAGACATGAAACGTAATTCAGACACTTTATTCAGGAAGTTAACGATCTTCTGCTGCCACACCCTCTGCTGGACCCATGACCTCACAGGATCGTCACTATATAGCTTAAGCGACTTAAATACGAACTCGCTGTACTCGAGGGGTGACATGCCAGCTTCTTGGGCAAGTGAGTTTGTTGGGTATGCGGTCACTACCCAGCGAAGTGAGCCTTCAGCGTCTCTCCTCATAAAGACTTCAGTAAGTTTTTTCAGGGCCCGACGCCTCAACCCTATCTTCTCGGGATCGACATCAATTAGTGGTTTAGTGTGGATTGGTGATAGTATACTTATTCTGACATCGATATTCTCAGCAATAAAGACGTCTATTTTTGATTCATGCCTGAGCAGATCCTCTGGGGCGTATTTGTAGAAGATCTCACTCAGGATGTCATCACGTAGGCTGAAGATAGGATAGGCACTCTTAGATACTATAACTTTCCACAACTCCCTAACTAGTGGAAGAGCCTCGATAGAAGCACTGACCAGAACTTCATCACCCTTACGTACCTCAGTACAGTAGTCGGCTATTAATTTAGCAAACTTATACAACATTGTGTGACCCAGTAATTACTAGAATTAACATTATTAATACAATCTAGGTACATTAGGTTTAGTGTTATTTAAAAACATGAACGGCTTTTTAAATCTGAGAGAGTAAGTTATATTAATAATTAATAGTTTTTGTACAGTAATATACACCTATACATCTCTTAAAATTAAGCCAATAAGGATATTAGAATGTATTAGCAGGAGTAATTTTTAACCAGCTACGATAAATAAAGGTTTAAAACATCCTTACATCAAATATTATGTGAGGTACCTAAAATGGGCTCCAAGTTTCTGGAAGACACTCTTGCAACAATAAAGCGTGGTGTTGAATTAGGCGGTTTCCCAGAAGAGCTCTACAAACTCTTAAGCAAGCCCGAGAGGATTTTAGTCGTAAAGATACCGGTCAGAATGGATGACGGCAGGCTTGAGGTATTTGAGGGTTACAGGGTTCAGCATAATAGTGCTTTAGGTCCATATAAGGGTGGCATCAGGTTCCACCCGCAGGTAACTCTTGAGGATGACATGGCCTTAGCTACTCTTATGACGCTTAAGAACTCGCTGGCAGGCATAC
>JAGGTW010000027.1 GCA_021163585.1 Desulfurococcales archaeon
ACACTAATCAGCTTAAAGACTCTACCACCGTATGGAACATCATCGAGTACGACATTGATTTCATCTGATGCAACGTAGGTTACTAGCGCATTGAATCTCTCAGTCAGTGCCCTACCTGCATCAAGAAGCGCCTCATGAACCCTTAGATCTCTGGGTTTCTCGAAGTGCTTTAATACCTTAGTAAAATTCACCCCATCTAGCCTGATAGCTACGGGCCCTTCGACACGCTCTCTAGGAGTCACCTCTCGTAGCCTAAAGTGCTCATGTAGCACGGCTGGATTCACTTTAATGAGTTTGCTAAGAATAACTAGTGTCTTCTTCGATACCACTCAACCACCATGAATAAGAAATACGGACAGAAATTTAACTAAAATATCCGATATCCTATTATTAATGCGTGAGTGGGATTGCTCAGTAACAGGAACATTAAATCAGAAATAAGGAAGAAGATCTGGGACCTCTTAGAGAAAAACAATATTGCCAGGTTTCCAAGACCTGCATATGGGAGAATACCCAACTTCTTAGGTGCTGAGAGGGCAGCACTTAAATTATCAAGGCTTGGTGTTTTCTCCAATGCTAAGGTCGTGGAGGTAAGTCCTGACTCACCGCAGAAGCACGTCAGGTACCTAGCACTAACTCACGGCAAGGTTGTGGTCATGCCTACTCCACGACTTAAGGAGGGCTTCATAATTCTGGACCCCAGAAAAATACCACAACAATTTTACAGGGTCGCATCAACAATTAGAGGAGCATTTACTTGGGGTGTGAAGGTCTCGCCCAAAAACTTACCTGAGGTGGATCTAATTGTTACTGGCTCAGTCGCCGTTAACATTAAAGGCTGTAGACTTGGGAAGGGCGGAGGCTACTCAGACCTGGAATTCGCTATTTTGAAAGAGTTAGGCAAGGTAAATGATGAAACAACAATAGCTACAACAGTGCATGACCTGCAAGTAATTGAGCAAGATATCCCGCTAGATCCTTGGGATGTTGGCGTCGACCTGATAGTTACGCCAAGTAGATCAATTGGAACTAGCGGAAGCTTCAGACCTAGGGGAATTTTATGGAAATATGTTAATACTTCCTTAATTAATGAAGTCCCCATACTTAAGGAGTTATTTAACATGCGAAGGGGTGATGGGCATTCGTAGGGCATTCACCTTCGATGTAGATGGCGTGATTGTGGATGCATCAAGGAGATACAGGTTAGCCAAAGAACTAGCACGCAATAAGCAAGAATTTTGGAAGATATTCTTTAGTGAGGAACTACTGGAGCTGGACGAGCCTAGAGCTACGGGTGTTGAATTAATTAAAGAGAGGTCTAAGAAAGGACTCATACTGTTAGTAACTGGGAGACCTCAAAAACTGCTGAGGGTGACTTTAAAGCAGGTAATGGACTTTACAGGCGTCAGGCCCGCATATATTTACATGAGGAGATCAGGTGATACACGTCCATCACCTACTGTTAAATTAGAGCTAATTGATCGCGCATTAAGTGATGGATTCGGCATAGTGGAGTACCATGATGATGAGGTAGATGTTCTCAGGAATCTCATGAAGTTGCATCCGGAAATCACGCTCTATTTGCACTACAATAACAGCTACAAGTTATTCTTCGCGGGGAACCCTTATGATTATGGTTAATCTGCCCGCGACTATGCGGTAGCAACTTATATGCAGAAAATTAAATGCTTAAAATACACTGGAGCGCTTACGTCATGGTAGTTGCTGGAATGAGAATTTACTTTCTGGGAATTGGCGGGTGGGTATCAAATCCTGCATACGGACAATCAGCTATCTTAATTGAGGAGGACAACACTAGGATACTGCTTGATGCTGGAGAAGGAACCTATGGGAGACTGACTACTTGCTGCCAATTAAGTCCATGTGACTTAGACTACATATTGCTGACTCATCGACACGGTGACCACATTCTTGGCATACCAACACTTGTTCAGCACGCTAAGCTTCAAGACTGTAAACTAAGAGTAGTGGCTTCAAGCGACGTGATTGAAGCAATAGAGCTTCTTCTGGAGGCTGTTGGAATCAAGCAGTATCTTACCTACTTAGAGTTTACTGAGGTCGGTGGTGATGCTGAAATCAAGTTATGTAGCAACTTAATTATTCGGGCTGTGAGAGCCGCACACCCAGTCCCAGCACTATCCTACGTTATAAGAATAGGTGATAAGGTTGTAGCCTACAGTGGTGACACATCACCAAATCCTGAATTCACTGCAGCAGCCAAGAACGCGAACGTGCTAATACATGAGGTCTCAGGTCCTGAAGAAATGAAGAGCACATTAAACTCATTAGGACATACTTCAAGTGCCGACATAAAAACAATATTGGAGGAGATAATGCCTGACTACTTTATCCCTGTCCACTACCCAGTGGAGGCCGTGTATGTCCGTGCACTACCTAATAAGGTTAAGCTAGTTTTACCTGCCCCCTGCACTATGTTAAATATACCATGAGCGCGATGCCAGCATTAAAATATCTTGAGGTAATATTGACTTAGGTGTAGGAAATAACACACCTGCTGGATAGGTACGGCAGGAGGCTACTTAATGCAAGGTTAGTGCTTACTCTGAGATGTAATTACAGGTGCTTCTTCTGTCACTCTGAGGGGATAGGATCTAGCACCGCAGAATTAACAGCTAGCGAGTGGGGTCTTATTGCAGAAGCTCTCAAACGCGTAGGTGTTGAGTCATTCAAGTTTACTGGCGGCGAACCCTTAGTTAGAAGTGATATAGTTAAAGTTGTGGAGGAGGTCTACAAGCGGGGAAGGCCCAGAGATCTCTCAATGACGACTAATGGATATTATCTGAAGGACTATGCAGGAGTACTTAGAAGTGCAGGATTAAGGAGATTAAACATAAGCCTGCCCTCACTTAAGAAGGAGGTTTATGAGAAAATAACTGGCGTTAACGGATTAAGCAAGGTACTAGAGGGCATTAAGGAAGCCTTGAATTATGGTTATGACAAAATAAAGCTTAACGTCGTGGTCATTAAGGAGCTTAACGACGGTGAAATATGGGATATTATAGACTTCGCACAAAAGCACGAACTCCATGTTCAATTAATAGAACTCCATCCTGTGGGAAAAGGTAAGCAAGAATTCAGCAAGTACCACAGCACCCTAGATAAATTGCTAAGAGAAATTGAAAAAAGGTCATCCAAGATAATTGTACGTGGGGAACTACACAATAGACCAATATACTACCTGCCTACAGGAATTACAATTGAGATAGTTAAACCTGTACTAAACCCGCTGTTTTGTGCAGCCTGCTCCAGAATACGTGTTGCACCTGACGGCTCTCTAAAGCCCTGCTTATCAGCCAGTGCATCCGTAGGCATTATTGATGTTGTGAAGTCAAACAACAGTGAACACACTAAGATTGCAATCATCATCGAGCGTATTAAGAAGGTAAACAATATGAGAGCACCTTACAACATGTGGCCCATTAATATCTCACTGGAAAAAGAGTACTCAAATCTCAGGAGACTATCAGGGAAGGTTCCACCTTCATACAGGATGCCGTATAGTACAAAATAATATAATTCTATTCAGGGACATATTAGTGAGATGATGACACCCGGCCTTACGGAGTACGTGAGGAGACATTCATGCCCTGATCAATATGTTATGAAAAGCACATTGATTAGTGAGTAGCTATATAGTTATACGGTGTCGGAACATGCTTTCAAGAGAAGATGCCTTAAGACTACTAAAGCAGTACTTAAAAAACGATAAGTTAATTAAGCACTGCCTAGCTGTGGGGGCCATAATGCGTGCTGTTGCCAGAGAACTAGGTGAGGACGAGAATTTATGGGAGCTTGTTGGGCTCCTACATGATATAGATTACGAGATCGTTGGAAAGGACTTGAGTAGACATGGTCTAGTTAGTGCTGAGCTACTTGAAGGTAAGCTACCTGACAATGCCTTACATGCTATTAAGGCTCATAATGAGTTAACAGGCGTTAATGCAGACACTAAGCTCGCCTTAGCATTAAGAGCGTCAGATCATGCATCAGGACTGATCATAGCTACTGCTCTAGTAATGCCACATAAGAGACTTGAGGAAGTGAGGCTTGAGTCACTTCTAAGAAAATTTAAGCAGAAGGACTTCGCAAGAAATATAAAGAGGGAGCGCATACTTAGCTGTGAGAAAATAGGTCTCTCATTAGATAAATTCCTGCTGTTAGCTCTGGAGGCGTTACAGAACATACACGGTGACCTGGGACTCTAGAGGTTGCGCACCGCTTTCCTTAAAAACATCTTAAGATATGTTAAAGTGAGTGATGAGGAATCCGGGAACGGAGAAATGAAGAGCACATACTACACTGAGTGGCTCTAATATCCCATTTTTAAATACTATATCACCCCTATACTTATACTTTAGGATATGACATCAATAATTATAGTTCGGGTCCAGCAATATAGTAATGCCTTTTAATACTTTCTTATTTCAATATCGTATTCCATTTTATTTCGAACCACTGTATATGACGTTAGCAAATTAAGTTCATCACTCAGTATTATTCTAAACGTAACCTGAAGTCATGTGATATTAGCTACATTGTGTTTATTTAAGGAACCTAAGTACCTCCTGAAATCTTCAATTTCCTTTAAAGCCACATTAATGTATTTTCTGACGTAGTAAGGGTTAGGAGAACCCTCGTGCGGTTTATTAATTACTTCCTCAGGATGTAGTGTTCTGCCGAGCTGACTACTCAGTTTTTTATATACCTCATGCACTCCCTTATGATGGCGAATGAGACTAGCTATTAATTCATAAACCTCTCTGTAAGGTTTTCTTAACTTCAGCGCCAGTAACTCGGTGTAATCTGTAGTAAGCAGGTGATGCTTAGTAATATCAGCTTTCACATGTTCTTCATTGACTTTAATGGACTTTAACATGTCCCGCACTATAGCTATTGTTTCAATGGTTTTTACACCCAGGTAAATAAAGTGCTTATTTATTTCCTGAAGGTCAAGGTTATAGCCTGTGGGGTGCCCTTTAATAATAGCTAGTATTGACATAAGGTGCCCTAAGCTCTCTGCCCCCCAAGCCCTGGCAATCTCCATAACAATTAAGTTCCTCTTGTGAGGCATTAAGCTACTAGTATCCTGGAATTCCGCCCCTACACTAATGTAGTTAAATTGCGGCGTAGAAAATATAATGAAGTCTTCGGCCAGCCTTGAAAGTACTAATGAAATGCATGCGAGTATTGATGATATAACCATAATAAAGTCCCTACTTCCCGTAGCACGTATAGAATTTATTACTAATCTGCTGAAGCCTAACTCCCGGCTAGCTCATACCTACTTACTGGCACATTAGTAGTTGTGCCCGCACCCGCACCAAGTGGTGACTCACTAAGTACTTCATTAATAATAAACCTCAGAATTCTCATGTAGTGGGAGAGCTCCTCATCAAAACTAAGAAGGTAATGAGCAAATGTAGTTACCTGCGCTGGCTGGAGGTGCGTAAAGGCTGGCATCAGTGCTCTTTCATATCTACTGGCCATCTCCAACAGCACCTCCCTTAAACTAAGTAACTCCCATAGTAGCTTGATTAATTCCTTCCTAGACTTTAGCCGGAGGGCAGCCGCTACATGATCGTTCCTGCTCTTACCTAGTGCTATCCAGCCAGCATCACTACCTAGCCTATTCTTTAAATACATCTCAATTGCCTCATGAACATCCTCAGCTTCCATGGCAAAAAGTGGTTCAGGATAATCGTGCAGTTTCTTGAGCTCTTCAATTACCTTATCAGCTACCTCACCAGGTGTTAGGTTGTGCCTAGATAAGTTTCTCGTGTGCGCCATCAGGGCAGTAATTACTTCTTTCACGATCGCTACATCTGATGTTGTTAGTGATGATGTATACTTTATTACTCTACTATTGCCCTTACCTAAGAGCTTATTCCTGTACAAGAAGTCACCCACTAATTAACTTCTCCTGAGCGCGTAGGCCGCTATGCTTTGTAATCCCCATAGCCCTATAAATCCTTCAGCCAGCTTCTGGTCAAACCTGCTAATGCTCTTGTATGACGATAGTTCCAGATTGTAGAGTGCCCTCTCCGACTTTCTCCCTACTATCACAGCTGACCCTTTATATAGCTTGACCTTTACCTCACCTTCAACATTCTCATTAATATAATCAATGGAATACGTTAATTCTTCCCTTAGTGGCTCGAACCACAGTCCATTATACACCAACCAGCTCCATGCAGTATCCACCAATTGCTTCATGCTCAGCTCCCACTTAGTTAGTGTTAGCTTCTCTAGGTCGAAGTGCGACTTGATCAGTATGACAGCTGCTGGTGCTTCATACACCTCCCTACTCTTAATCCCTACTGCCCTGCCCTCCATATGGTCAATTCTACCTACCCCGTGCTTTCCAGCTATCTTATTTAACTCCTCAATTATAGCTAGCAGGGACTTTTCTCGCCATTGATTGCCACTGGAACACCCTTCTTGAACTCCAATGTTACATACTCTGGCTTATCAGGCGCCTTCTCAGGGCTCTGTGTCCATATAAAGACGTCATCGGGAGGCTCTATGTACGGATCTTCGAGAACCCCGCCTTCAATGCTCCTCCCCCACAGATTGTCGTCTATGCTGTAGATACCGTATGTTACAGGTATACCTGCTTTCATCGCGTACTCGAGTTCCCAATCCCTCGTCAAGCCCCACTCCCTAACAGCTGCGATAATCTTTGCTTCTGGGTACAGTGTCCTTATAGCTAAGTCAAATCTAACTTGGTCATTACCCTTGCCTGTACAGCCATGGGCAACATATACAACACCCTCCTTCTTAGCTACTTCAACAACTTTCTTAGCAATGAGTGGTCTCGCTAGTGCTGTAGAGAGAGGGTATGCTCCCTCATATAGTGCATTAGCCTTAATTGCAGGCGATACGTAACTATTAATGAATTCCTCCTTGGCATCTAAATAGTAGTGCCTAATAGCTCCTAGCTTGTAGGCTTTCTCCTCAATAGCTTTGAAATCCTCCTTCTGACCAACATCCACAGTTACAGTAATTACTTCAGCACCCAGTTTTTCCTAGAGCATCTTCAGAATGACTGATGTATCCAGCCCTCCTGAAAACGCAAGCACCACTTCCACATATTACACCAAGGCGTACTATGGAAAAGTGATTTTATACATTATGTAACATATAAAATTAAATAGTAACGTTTAAGTTACATTTGAAACAGCTGTTCTTCTAGCAGTCATTATCATATTCTCTAGTATGCTATATGCCTTAGATGCCTGTTCTCTATTACAGACGAGTATTGTCTCCCTATAGCATGAAATTATCTGTGTTATGTTTATGTTATTACTAGCTAGTACGGTAGATATGAGTGCTATGACACCAGGTACCTTAGTTATCTCCTCAGGACTAATGATAACTATTGCGGTTTGATCATCGAGGTACTCCATAATGTTCTCCTTTCCAAGCAAGTTGATTACATCTCTGCTTACTTCGCGGGCAGCTATTATGGTGAATGTTACAGTTCCTTGAGTAAGTTGAAAGAATCGAGCCTTCCCCATTATCTTCATTACGTGAGGCATCTTATGCAGGACTACATTCCTGTAGGCACTGATAACCACTAGGTCTGTCTGGAGTTCCATGACCGACGAAGCTATTATAGTCCTTATCCTACTGTCAAGAGAAGTATACTCTTTCTTAAGTTCTTCACGCAGTCTAATTAAAGCCATTTTAATAGCTCCTAGTGATGCTTCAAACCCTCTCTTACCTAGCTCAATCTGCAGATAGCGGGTCATTGCACTAAAGTTTACTAAACCTAAGGAGAGACACTCCTTCAAAAACGGACGTGATTCTATGAACTCTTTAACAGCACTGGATACACTTGGTGGCCTCCCCACCACATACCACACATAAACTAATATGCTAAAGGGAAATTAAAGAATAAGCTCATCCAAGCCAAATAATTAAAGGTAGTACCTATAGCTATGTAAGGTACCTAGATAACACTCAAATAATTCCTAATTTAATATTTAAAAACTTACGTAGTCCATCACTATGAGACTTCAGGTACTGTAGGGCATGCCATGTAACTTAATTATGAATTACTTTACGCAAATCTACGGTACTTCCTCATAGCTTAAACATAAATTAAGGTACTTACAAGTGTAGGTAACTCATTAGTAGTGATGCTATGGTAAAGTACATCGTCAGCCCGGTGGCGTCGGCAACAGTTGTTATTAATGGTGCTGAAATAACGGCTGGGTCGAGCCCCAGCTTAGCTGTCACTATAGGTAGCATAGCACCCATGATACTGCCTACGTAAACTACAAGTATTATAGCTAGTCCGAGTGTTAGGGCTACCATTACATTGCTACTCATTACATACCCTATGGTGAAAGCTAT
Organism: Desulfurococcales archaeon; assembly: GCA_021163585.1. Lineage (GTDB taxonomy): Archaea > Thermoproteota > Thermoprotei_A > Sulfolobales > NBVN01 > B83-G16. Next base: position 8,401 of record JAGGTW010000027.1, read on the forward strand.
AGGTGAGAGCAGTACACCCATGATGAGTGAAGTTGCTGTCTCCTTAGCAATAATTCTTAAGGCGTCACTAATTGAGAGCCTCGCCTCACCCATAGCTAGCGACCTGATAACTAGTGTTGCTGCCTGCGATCCTGCATTGCCACCAGTATCTGTAAGCACCGGAATAAAGAATGATAACGCTATGATCGTGGACAATAAGGTCTCATACTTACTTATGATTGTCACGCTTATTAGGTCCCCCAAGTACAATGCCACCAGCCACACGATCCTCTTGCGGACTAACTCACGAATCCTTGCTGCTAGGTATGGCTCACGTATCTTCACTGTACCACCGAACTTAACGAGATCCTCAGTTGCCTCATTAACCAGCACGTCCATAATGTCATCAGCAGTAATGGCCCCTAGTAAAATGCCTTCATTATCTATAACAGGGACTTCATCTAGATCATACTTAACAACTAGCTTAGCTACTTCCTCCTGATCCATGTCAGCCTTAACAGCAATGTAGTTTCTCGTCATTATGTTCTTTAATCTTCTGCCTCGCGGTGAGGTCAGGAATCTCTTTATGTCAATCACACCTTTTAACATTCCCTTACTATCTACTACATATATGTACCTTGATGTATCGTACCCTTCGAATTCCGACCTAGTCACGAACTCCTCTACAGCTTCTCCCACTAATTTCTCTTCATAAAAAACAGGAATTCTTGAGGTCATGATACCTCCTGCGGTCTCCGGCGGGTACTTAAGTAGAGGTCTTACCTCAGCGATCTTCCAAGCCGGTAGCTCTCTCAGCAGCGAGATCCTGAGCGAGGGTGGTAAAATACTCAGGAGATCAGCTAATTCATCAACTGGCAACTCTATAGCTATCCTTGCCAGCCTCCTAATGCCCAGCACCTTTATTACGTCACTCAGTACTTGCTGGGGAAGTTTAGCTATTATCTCAACGTATACGCTGTCGGGTATCATGACGGCAAGCTTCCTCCTATCCTCACTGTCAAGTCTTTCCAGTATGTCAATGAAGTCCTGAGGCCTCAGAACTTCAAGAATCTTGATTTTTTTAACCCCACCCTCCAGCTCCTCTCTAATTTCATCTAGCATTTCATCCATATCTTTCTGAGCACTCATGGAGCTACCACCTACTAATTTTACTTAATAAGGCAAGGTATTTTACTGTAATTGACGGGCTTGAGTGAATTAATTAAGCTAGCAAACCCCCTACCACATAAGCAGCAACTGAAACTACCGTTGCTACAGCCACCATGTAGATAATAGAAAATACAGTCCACTTGAGGCTCTTTGTCTCTTGGTATATCACAGCAACCGTAGCCAAGCATGGTACGTAGAGCATTAAGAACAACAATATAGCAATACCCTGTACTGGCGTTAAGTTGAGGGTACTGAACACGGCCTCCTCACTAACACCCTGCATCACGGCTATTGCTGAGATGAGTCCCTCCTTAGCTATAAAGCCATTAATGAGCGCGAAGCCTATCCTCCATGATGTGTCATGGTCCAGACCATATAATAGTGAGAGAGCTGGAGCTAGGGTAGCGCCAGCTATTGCAGCATAGCTTTCTGAGGGATTTGCCGCAGGTCCGTTAGGCCCGTAGGAAAGTAAGAGCCATGTAATAACGCTTAGCGCAAATATTATTATGCCTGCTTTCTTAAGAAAGTGCTTTGCAGAATCCCAAGCAAGCCACCAAACCACTCTAATATTTGGCTTATGGAGTGGAGGAATTTCTATTAGCAGTTCAGGTGGTTCCCTAATCTTAAATATTACGTACCTCAACGCCAGTGATGACAATAGGAACACCACTATACTGACGACGTACGTCAAGACTACAGCTCCAGCTTGCTGAAGAGGTGACGTAAAAAATGCCGATACAGCGAATAATAGCACTATTAGCCTTGCCTGACACAGTATGTAAGGCAGAGATAGAACCATCTGCAGTCTTTCAGCTTCGTCAACAGCTACTCTGGACCCCATGACACCGGGTACATTACATCCCATTGAAATAAACATCGGGTACGCAGCCTTACCTGAAAGGCCAAATTTAGAGAAGAAATTATGTAGTGCTAAAGCTATTCTAGGTCCCAGCCCGGAATCCTCTATGACCGCCATTATAGCTGATATCGTAAATATTAAGGGAAAGAACGAAAGCACTGCACCAACACCGCCCACTACCCCGTCAGCTATTAGGCTCGCAAATAATTCAGAAACAGGTGTTAAAGCATTTCTCACCAATTCTGCCACGTAGTCAAATAAGGCTGTTAGTAAACCACTCAGGCTGTAGGTCTCGATTGCTTCAGCTATATGCGAGGCTCCTGCTAAATCAGCTATTACGTTCAACGGAAATCCTAAGTTTATGATGAAGGCAATAATAAACACCAGAAATATTATGATAGCACTTGCAACTGGACCAATTATTGGTATTTGAAATAACTTGTCTAAGTAGCTAATCCCTGCAGTTACATGGACTCTCACGACCACATCCTTGAGTAATGAGTCCGTGTACTCATACCTACTAGAAGCTATTATCTCTTCAGGTAATTTACTGAATATTCGCTTTATCTCCTCACGGTACTTCATTGCTTTATTGGCAATGTGTTCAGCCCCAGCGGCCCGCACTAACTTACCGACGTCTTCATCACCTTCAAGTAGTCTAAGGGCAAGCCAGCGCTTTGGATAGCTGGAGAGTCCCTTACATGCAGCTATGTCGGATTCTAATTCATTAATGTATGATTCTATTCCGTCATACTTGATCCTAATAACATCTCTCCTAACTCTTCTGCCTTCAGCAACATCTATTAATGCATCTACTAGCTCCCTTAGCCCAGACCCCTTAATAGCTGATACTGAAACCACTGGCACACCTAACTTAGCTTCAAGCTTATCTACATGAATGTGTATTCCTTGACTGTGAGCTAGATCCGACTTCGTTAACGCAATAACAACCTTCGGTGTCAGCTCAAGTACCTGAATCGCCAAATATATAGTCCTCTCAGGAGCTGTTGAATCAATTAAAACAAGTACAGCATCCGCATTACCAGAAAGCAGGTACCTCCTCGCAATCTTCTCATCAAGTGTTAACGCACTCAGCCCATAAATTCCGGGAAGGTCGACAAAACACACTTTTCTGCCTCTAATCTCCCTAGTACCGACTTTCTTCTCGACAGTAGTTCCAGACCAGTTACTTACCCTAACTCTTTCGCCAGTCAGAACATTAAATAATGTTGATTTACCTACATTAGGCTGGCCAGCCACAGCAACAACCAGGTCACAGCCAGAAACACCAGCTTCTTCCCTGGACGCCACTACAGCGGCACCTCTGTCAATAAAATTTAGACATATCTAAATTATATACTTTTGAGCAATAGCAAATAGTAGAATACATTCGTGATTTAAATTACTAGGTCCTTACAAGAAAAGTTAGACATCTCTAAATATAATGGTTTCTAAGCAGTGTCCATATCACATTATTAACTTACTAGCTGATTAAAGTAAAATTAATGCATAGGCTGAGAGCCCTCCAGAGCCAGGGGATTCTTCACATATCCGACGATGCGGGCCCCCAACGGCTCTTCATCGGGCTGGGAATAGTACTCTCAGTATTTCCGTATAGAATTAAGGTTAGTTAAAATATATTCTCATACTTTACTCTTCAACCACATAAGGCATATTTCAGCATGTACCTGCCTATACGTTAATTCAAACAGTCTAATGTACAGACTTCTTCTCCGTTTCCTCAGTAAATTAATGAATTACTTAATACTCAGCAAATGTCAACGGCTATACCTCAGAGAACTCTTAGAGGAGGGTACAAAACGAAAAATAATTCCAGTACACATAAAGCAAGAAGAATCCGGAAGAAAAAGTTGCTTTTAAGTATCAATCGATCCACGGAGTGTCAATGCAAGTGTGTTAGATCCACTTCTTTTTCTTGAAGTATAGGAGCATAATTGCACCTATTATTGCCATCACTGTCAGTGTCAGTAGGTATCCGTAGGGGTGGTTAAGCTCTGGCATATTCCAGGGACTGGCTTTGGTATTGAAGTTCATGCCGTATATGCCTGTGATGAATGTCAGTGGTATGAATATGGTGCCGATTATAGTGAGGAATTTCATGATCTCGTTGAGTCTGTTGCTTATGCTTGTGAGGTACATGTTTAATAGATCAGCTATCCTCTCCCTACATGACTCAGCGATGTCTACTACCTCAAGAACGTTGTCGTAGAGATCCTGCATGTACTTGTAGAGATCCTCGTTGGTACTCAAGTATTCACTCCCTAAGATCTCCCTTACAACCTCTCTCAACCGCCAAGAAGACCTTCTGAGGTAGGTCAGTTTTCTCTTAATTAATTGGACCCTCCTTAAGTGGTATTGCTTTGGCTCCGTTATCACACCGTTTTCTAGTCCTTCTATCCACTCGCTAATTAACTCTATAACAGAGAAGTACGAGTTAATTACCTCATCCAAAATTAGGTAGAGTAGGTACAGTACATTAGTGGGTTCTTCACGCACCCTATCAATAACCTGAGTAGCCGGGTCTGCATTACCACTAGCAACGGTCACTATGTAGTCTCTACCTACGATAACATGTACTGGGTAAAAACCAATGCTGGTTACACCTTTGCCATACTTAACATATTCTAATGTGACAAACATTAAATTCCGGTACTTTCTCAGCCTAACACTGGTTGTTTTTGTAGGTAGTTTCTGAGTTATTACTCTAGCAATGGATCTAGGCAATTTCAGGATCTTCACTAACTCAATAACCATATTTTTTGGTGGGTCACGAATACGCAACCAGAAAGGCTTGTACTTCTCTTTTAATTCTTCCAGTTCCTTAATACTGCTTAAAGATCTCTGTAAGGATGGCTCATCCAACTTAATCAGTAGTAGCTCACCCAACCTATCTTGCGTCTGCATATGAATACCTTCCTCACCCATGGCTATCAAAGTATATGTTTGCCAGCAGTACTAATTACGTTATTAGATACAAGAAAAAGTTGCCTGCACTTCATGTTATAGCAAGTGTAGCCTACTGACTTGCTAGTGATTTAGCTTTCCTGATAACCACTTTTTTCAATATATTTACAGGCAAGACCCCCTCCTCTAGAAGGAGCTTGTGGAATAAACTATGCGAGTACTTAGAGCCAAGTATTTTCTTGACTTCTTCTCTTAGGGACTTAATTACCCTCTTCCCGTAATTATACATGAGCTGATACGTTGGGTTTAGGGTGTACCGGAGTACCTCACCTTTAGCTCCCTCTTCTGGCAGATAAGCATCTCTTATTAATTTCTTAACACCTTCTTCGTAACTTAGTCCCTCAGTATGTAGTTCTACATCTAAATACACTCTAACTGCCCTCCACAGGGCGTCATGCCAAACCTTTAATTTATATTGTGGTGACTTCTCAATGCCCTCTTCAAGCATTAGCTCCTCACAGTAGTGTGCCCAACCCTCAACGAAGTCTGGCGCATTTATCAGTGCTCTCCTAGGGTGCGCCCTTACCTTAGCTATCACTAATTGCGTGTGATGTCCTGGGTAGGCCTCATGAACTATAGTGTTAACTGCGTCATAGATGTTGTGATGCGACAGCATTTCTTCGTTTACCGGCTGAGTAACGTAGTATATGCCTGTTAGTGATGGCCCAAACAGCTCTGGGTTCTGATAGGCAGCAAACGGTATTATGGGCCTCATGAATTCAGGAGTATTAATTAGCTTCACTCTTTCTCCTTCCGGAAGCTCAACTATCTTATTTTGTTTAATAAATACCCTTACTCTCCCTATCAACTCATTATACTTCGTCATGAACTCCTCAATACTTGCTATACGGGCTTCTTTAAGCTTCAACAACCCCTCCTCAACCCTACTTACACCCATTTCCTTAGCAGCCTCCTGCATTAGAGCACGGTACTTGCCCGCTTCCTCGTACCCGACCTTCTTTAGTTCTTCCGGAGACTCATCGATAAACTGTAGCTCCAGCAGCTTCTTGAATAATTCCTTACCTAAGGGCTTAAAACCTGAGTTCGCCCTGCCTAGCAAGTTCCTTATGTCTTCAGCAGCCCTACCTATTCTCTCCTCAGCCTTCTCTGCGGCAGTCACCAGTTCGCTGCTTCCCCAATTCTTCCCCAGAGATTTAACAGTTTCCATAAGAGAAATGAGACCTTGCACCACCATCAAGCTATACTGAAGCCAGAGGGCGTAGGGCTCGTCAACAGCTCTCACTGACGCGTCTAAGTACTTATCAATCTGTGTAAGTCTTGAAGTTATAGCTATTACCTTATGCTCTTGAGGAAGCCAATCATTAATGATTATGGGAAATATAGCTGAGCCGACCACGTCGACACCTGTTGGGTACATTCTCCAAGTAGGCCAGTCCTCTAGCGTTACTTTCATTATTTTTAGTTGATTCAGTAATACTGGAAAGTCAATGACTCTTCCGCCGGTCAATCCTAAAGCATCAATACTCTCAAACTTCCTTATGAACTCCTTAATTAAGCCCAGCCACCTCAAAACAGACTCCCTACTCAACTCAGGTACTAAGACATCATACTGATGCAGACCCAGGAAAGTCCCCATTAGCGGGTAAGCCTTAAGAGTTTCACGGACTAATTCTTCTATCAATTCATCGAAGAGTTCATCAGCATGGGACACCACTTTATAATACACCATAATCATAGTGAGCTTAGCTAAATAAGATTTCATTGTAGGCAGCAGGTTCGAGAGCAGTAAGCACGGAGGTAGTGGAGGCCATACTGTTGAACATCATACTAGAGTGCACATGGAATACTACGAGAAGTTAAGTTAGAGAGCTTGCACACAGAAATAACATCCTACTCGGTGCGATCACACAAATAATGAGCAGGGAGATCAGCGTTACCAGTAGTTACTACCTTAATGTAGGGGCTGGTCGACAGGTTATTTGCGATTTACGTTAACTGGTTGAAGAAGAAGGAACTGTTCTGAACCCGGTAATATAGTTATTTTTTGATTCTTGATGCAGCCTCTCTTGTCATCTTCTCCACCTGCTCTATAGCCTCTTCAATATCTTCTCGGGCGCACCAGCCCTCATAGAAACACACATGCATGCTCTGCCCAGCGTAGAAGGCGTTGCTAACCCATCTACCCAGTTCCTTCGACATTATGCGTTTATATTCCCACAGCTCTCCATGACTGCTCAGCCTCTTTCCCTCCTTCC
>JAGGTW010000087.1 GCA_021163585.1 Desulfurococcales archaeon
ATGTCAGGACTAATAATCGTTACTGCATTCGTAGTAATGGGTCTACTCGCCCCCTACATAACCCCTTACCCAGAGGATGCGTGGGGTCTGACGTACAATATAGAGAAAAGGTACCTGCCACCATCTCCTGAGCATCCGTTCGGAACGGATGAAATGGGTAGGGACATGTTTAGTAGAGTAATATTAGGTGCGAGATTCTCACTACTCATCTCAGTTGGTGTTGTGGGGCTAGCCCTACTCATAGGCATACCCATAGGGCTGGTTGCTGGCTACTTAGGTGGTCGGGCAGGCACCCTCCTAATGAGGATAACGGATATGTTTCTTGCTTTCCCACCACTACTTCTCGCAATAGCCTTAGCTGCTACTTTAGGGAGAGGGTTAGTGAACGTAATTATTGCCTTAGCTATTTCATGGTGGCCATGGTACTCTAGGCTGGTCTACGTTCAGGTGAACTCCATAAAGAATCTACCGTATGTTGACGCAGCTAAGATCATTGGACTAAGCCCATTCAAGATCATGGTCAGACACGTTCTTCCTAATGCCTTAACACCCGTAACTGTTCAGGCTGCACTAGATATGGGTTCCGCCATACTGGAGGCTGCTGGACTGAGCTTCTTAGGTGTCGGTGTTAAACCTCCAACACCTGAGTGGGGTCTACTGGTCAGTGAGGGCTGGGCATCAATAAATATTGCGTGGTGGAGCAGTTTGTTCCCGGGACTAGCCATACTGGTTACTGTTATAGGCTTTAATCTGTTAGCTGACGCTGTTCGAGAAGCCATGGATCCGAGGCTCAGGAAAGTCATAGTCATGCGGAGGTTGTGAGCATGTCCTCAGGTAATGTAATCCTCAATATTAAGGACTTAAATGTAAATTACTTTACATTAGAAGGCGTTGTTAAGGCAGTAAGAGGGCTCTCGTTTACTTTGCGTAAGGGTGAATCACTCTGTATTGTGGGTGAGTCGGGTTCAGGTAAGTCGACGGTGGGCTTAACGATAATTAGGGCTCTTCCATCTAATGCAGTCATTACTGGTGGGGAGGTGGTATTCAATGGCGTGGATCTATTATCCCTCAGTGAGGAGGAGATGTCGAATAAGATAAGGGGTAAGGAGATATCGATGATATTTCAAGATCCAGCAGCAACATTTAATCCATTATTTACTATAGGTCAGACACTCTCCGATGTGGTGAAGCATCATTTAGGTATTAAGGAGAAGGACAAGGTGCGTGAGCACGTGCTGAGCATGCTCAGCACGGTAGGACTTCCCGACCCTGAGAGAGTGGCTAGGTCATACCCTCACGAATTGAGTGGCGGGATGCTGCAGAGAGCTGCGATAGCTGTAGCGCTGTCCACTAATCCGAAGGTATTAATAGCTGATGAGCCCACTACGATGCTTGATGTGACACTTCAGGCCCAGATCCTAGACCTCCTCAGAAAACTTAAGGAAGAATTCAACTTATCCATGATATTCATAACACATAACTTAGGTGTGGCTGCTGAAGTATGCGACAGGATCCTCGTTATGTATGCTGGAGTGCCATTCGAGGAGGGGGCATGCGAAGAGGTCCTGCTGAGACCCATACACCCCTACACCAAGAAATTACTTGAGTGCGTTCCCAGAGCACATAGAAGGGTTGGAAGACTTAGATATATTCCTGGCATGCTACCCGATCCTAAGAACCTTCCTAGAGGTTGCCCATTTGCCCCTAGATGTGAGAGGGCTGCAGAGCCCTGTAATGAGAGACTCCCCAAGATGGTAGAGGTGAAGCCAGGGCATAGGGTTGCGTGCCACATACTCGCATCAGGAGGTGAGCATTAATGACCTTACTAAACGTTGTAAATCTCAAAAAGTACTTCCCCATCAGGAAGGGTCTATTTGGTAGGATCGTGGGGTACGTTAAGGCAGTTGATAATGTGTCATTTAGTATCAGTGAGAATGAGGTTTTCTCTCTCGTAGGTGAATCGGGCTCAGGTAAGACAACCGTAGCTAGGTGCATACTCAAGCTTTATGACCCGACAGACGGGAAGATAATTTTTGAGGGCAAAGACATTACAAGACTTAAGGGTAAAGACCTCAAAGACTACCGCAGGAAGGTGCAGGCAGTCTTCCAGAATCCATTCCTTTCACTCAATCCAAGAATGCGGATCGCCGACATAGTTGCTGAGCCCTTGCTGGCGCACATGAAGATGAGTAGAAACGAAGCTCGTAAAACAGCAATTGATGTTCTAGAAAGGGTAGGGCTTTCAGCATCACTCGCTAGGAGATTTCCGAGCGACTTGAGCGGTGGCCAAGCGCAGAGAGTAGCAATAGCCAGGGCATTAGCACTTAAACCTAAACTCATAGTACTGGATGAGCCCACCTCAGCCCTAGATGTGTCAGTTCAGGCTCAGATACTCAACTTACTTGAAGATCTAAGTAGGGAGTACAAGCTCTCATACCTCCTAATATCCCATGACCTCTCAGTAGTTAGATACATAAGTGACAGGGTAGGGGTAATGTACTTAGGAAACATCGTTGAGGACGCACCCACAGAAGTACTCTTCGAGAGCCCTCTCCACCCGTACACGCAAGCACTGCTCTCAGCTGTACCGGAACCTGACCCCTCACTTAAGAAGTTAAGAAAGAGAATAATGCTGCCTGGCGAGCCGCCCAGCTCTATTAACCCTCCTAAGGGCTGCAGATTACACCCAAGATGCCCCAGAGTAATGGATGTGTGTAGCAGGGAAGAACCTCCTTTAATTGAGGTTGGAGAAGCCCATAAAGTAAAGTGTTGGCTCTACGCAAAGAAATAAAGTGCTCCTAGGTAGGGAAAAAGTCGTGATTTAATTTTATGGTTTTACTACAGGGAAAGAGCTCACTCTCTCTTCTATAGGTACGTACTCTACATCAAAGCCGAAGTACTTTGGACCATGAACACTTATGGCTTTAGGTGTCCTGAACTGTTCTCGGCCTCTTAATCCAATTACTGTCACTTCCGTACCTTCTTTTAGATCTGTGTTGGTTATTGGCTCACCTGATTTTGATTCAATAATAATTACTAGATCTGGTGACGTAGCTATTACTTTACCATCGAACCACATTATGTGATTCTCATTCTTAAACCATACCTTAGCTTGATGACCCTCGAATTCATTAGCACCCTTAATGTGTATGTAACCCCACATATAGCCCTCTCGGTCTTCCCAATCCTTTTTCTCTACCATACCTCTGAAGAGTACCCAACCATTAAACTTCTTAGCTACTGCTAACGCTGGGTCGTCACCTTTTTCCCTTGCCTCCCTCAAGGTTCTACCTGCTTCGTAACAGTCCGACAGCGTATTTGGTATTATGACTTTTTTCAGCTCTCTGCCAGTCATTACAAAGCCTGCACCAGCTACTAATCCGAATGACGCTACACTTAACATCTTGCCAAGCCTCTCAGCCATTTTATAGTTTATAGCCCTCACAATAACTGACTTGTTTCCGTACTCGTCGATGTAGACCGTCGGGTAGGGAGGCATGTCGTTCAGATACAGGGTGTCTTGGACTATTTCAGGCATTGCCCTACCTATGTAGTCTCCATTGATAGCCATTTTGCCCAGTGATAGAGCTACGTCTATGGGAAGTGGAGTATTCGAACCTCCAATCTCACCTGGTACAATAGCTTGAAATTCAACACCTAAGTACTTCTCAAGTTCCAGAACGGCAAGAGCCAGTATCTTCTCAGCCAGCCCTATCTTCTTTACTAGACCGTACTCCCTCATCTTTTGAAGTACTTCAGGAGTCTTAGGTGCTATAGAACCCATCCCATAAGGTGTGCAAACATAAGCGTCATCTCTAACAGAACCTACATCATGAATAACTATTTCTCCGTACTTCTCAATATCCTCTAAAAGTATCTTCAGTCCCCATTGAGGTGGGCCGCCGCCTCCCGTGCCGAAGAACGTACACCCACGTACGAAATCGGTTACATCAGTCTTAGACTTGAGGATCAGATCAGTCATAGTTACAGCCAACACATTATATTAGTTAAAAATAATAAGTCTTAATGGAAAACTATATGAAAACGCTATAGATAGAAGTATTACGTGGTAATGAATTACATTTATATGTAAATTATGTAAAAACATTAGGAAAATAAATTAAAAATTAAGCTTGTTCTTATTTGCTGTCAAATAGTTAATGATACCTTCAATTTTGATCTAGCATACACAACCGTTGCTAGACCTAGTATAGCTGCTATAGTTGACGACAGTAAAGCTATCACACCCATTTGTGGTGCCCCCTTAGTGAAGAATGGCGCTATGTACACCATAATTCCTCCTAGACCTGATGAGAACACCCACCATCCGTGAGTGATGCATGCTTCCCCAATCTTAAAAGTCTCTCGCGCTCTAACAACTCTTCCGACGCCTATTCCGCTGAACACCAGGATCATTAATCCTACTATAATATATATTATTTCCCCGTAAATCCAATATGAGAATACCGTTACACCCACAACCAACACTATTAAGCCCATTATGATAGATATAGTAAACAGCAGCGCAGGTAACTTAGCTGACTCATGGATAGGCATTACGCACTCACCTCCTTAACAGGTAGACCATATTCATTTAATTTAGCCTTACCTATGTACATCGATACACCAGCCTTATCCAGTGCTATAGCAAGTATAATATACACAATGAATGACATTAGTATACCCACAATAGCTGGCGGGATTACGGCTAATACACTAGCAGGCATTAACCATCCCTGAGCACAGGCACCACCTATGAACATTGATAGCCATGCAACCCAGTTAACTAATGGTATCTCCTTTCCTATTGCCATCTTGTACCTCTCATGCCTGGGAACTCCCTTATATGCCTGGAAGACATAGAAGTCAGCTATTAGGACACCACCTATTGGAGGTAGCCAAGTTCCCAGCATGCCCAAGAAGTTGACGAATGGTTCCAGTGAAGTGTAAGCGGTAATACCTGTGTACCAAGCGTAAATAGCTCCTGCCACTCCCAATATCAGAACCAGAGTTCTCTTCTTTACAGGTATGAACATGTTCCATGATAGTGCAGAAGAGTAGAGATTATTATCATTAGTTGTCCACTGACCGAATATAGCTACGAAGTAGGCACCTAAGCCTAATCCTGCCATCAGCATTGCCTTAGAGAAGTAGGTACCGCCCATACCTATAGTCAGCATTGCGGCAGCCACTAGGTAATATACATTCAGAACTACTAGCTGGACGGCCCAAGCCAGTGAAGGATGCCATGGCTTCCTTGCGAATCTACCAATATCTGAACTAATAATAGCACCACATATGTATGATCCCACAACCTGAGTAATGAGAATTGTTAGAGGAACGGGTGTCTGGGGCGTGAACTCAAACAGCTTCTCGAAACCGCCACCGAAGTGCACTCCAGCGAAGCATCCTGCAGTCACCAGTATGAAGTATGCTGGCACTACTATGTAACTAAGGAACGCTAAGCCAGCATAGCCTATGTATGCAGTTACTGTCATTAGAAGACCTCCCCAGAGAGCAGCTATTGGTACATCAGCCAACGGATTCCCTGGTGCCAGATCATGAATCATAACGCCAAAGAACCATGACTGATAGACAAACCAGCCCCAATTTGGAATACCTGAGAGCAATACACCGAAAAGCCAGGACCCATACCAGCCATATACATGCCTCAGTATGCCGTAGGTAGATTGCTTAGTTGAACCGCCCACATAGGCACAGAGCGCACCTATAATGGCCTCAATGATACAGCCTATAACGGCTGCGTATATGAC
>JAGGTW010000111.1 GCA_021163585.1 Desulfurococcales archaeon
GCGTTGTTGATAGACCTATAGCTAATATGAGCCCTGGGAACGAGAAGAAAATATCCGTTATACGCATAATCACTTCATCTACCTTCCCTCCGAAGTACCCAGCTACCAAACCCAGGAGAACACCTACAGGGAAGCTTATAGCTATTACCAGCAGTGAGATTATTAGCGATACCCTAGCACCATACAGTAGCAGGCTAAGTACGTCACGCCCGTACTCATCTGTTCCTAAGAGGAAGAGTTCCTTATGGGGTCCGTGCGTGAGTGGGGGAAGGAACTTATACCTCATATCCTGAAATATTAGGAAATTATTATACTTATATGGCGCAATGAGGGGTCCGAAGATCGCCATGAAGAGGAATATGAGCACCAGTACCAACCCAACAAGTCCAGGGACAGACCTATTTAGTGCATATAGCATGAGCTTCCACTCACTTAATCTGGCTGTGTTTCTCTTTTTCCATCTAGGCCTTAGTGTATTAATTACCTTAGCAATGAACTCGATGAACATATCTGCCAGCTTATCCAAGACCTTCTTTTCATATACTTCAGTGGCTTCACTCATAATCTCACCTATTAATACCTTATTCTAGGATCTACGAATGCGTAGAGGATGTCAGCTATTAAATTCACGACCATAAATGTTAAGGCGAAGAGCAGAACACTACCTATTAGGGCTGGGTAGTCAAAGTAGTATATTGCTTCAATCATATACTTACCGAGCCCTGGAATCCCGAATACCGTCTCTATTATAGGTGAGCCTCCAAGTAAGTAGCCGAACTCTATACCGACGATCGTTATTATTGGGACTAAAGCGTTTTTGAGGGCATGCCTGACCAACATAGTTTTCCTAAGTCCCCTTGCCTCACCGAAATCTACATAACTGGATGTCCATGCGTCGAGAAATGAATTCCTTGTCATCCTGGCTACTATTCCTATTTCAATAAATCCTAGAACGAACGCCGGGAGTGACAGCCTAGAAATTATTTCAAACGCTATGCCGTATTCCCCTTGGAGTAAGGCGTCGAGAACCATTATCCCCGTGATCTTCGAGGTGGGTTGCGGTATTCCAGCAATACTGATTAAGTGGAATTTAACGAAGAATAAATAAATAAGTAAGTAGCCCAGCCAGAAATTAGGTGATGACACTCCAATAAGCGCCAGTATTCTGACCGCAGTATCGAGTACCGTATCCTTCTTAAGTGCTGACAATATACCCAGAGGAATCCCTATGAATATCACGTAGAGTAGGGCAATTAACGCTAGCTGTAAGGTTATGAAAAAACGCCCATATCTTGATTCACCTACTCCGTATATTAGGTCATCCCATATTCTATTATGGGTTCTCGGGCTAACTATTTCGTTCTTAAATATTTTCTCAATAAAAAACGCATACTGAACATACCATGGGTCATTAAGGTGGTACTCTCTCTTTATTCTTTCAATGACTTCAGGCTTAGCCTTCTCCCCGCCAGCCCAAGCCCTAGCCGGGTTCACGGGAATTACATTAGCTACTATGAAGACAAGAAAAGTCACACCTATTAGAGTAGGTATGAACGTTATAAATCTACGTATTAGGAATGCCTTTAGCCCAGGCAACCTGCTACACCTACTCACTGCTTTTCATGCAGGCCAATAATTTAAGTTTTTAGTTATTATTGAATGTTGACGAGTATTTAATTTAATCATATATTAACTAATAATTTCTAGTATGTACTGTAATTATTGTAAAAAATCAATTAAGATCCTAAATTAAAAACATGAAATTAATAATTAAATTAAAAAATTCACTTATGGTTTAAAGCCATAGAGCTGCTCCCACAGTGTTGTGTTCCAGTAGTACGGGTTATAATGTAAGTATAGGTAGCTACCCTCAACGTACTCCTTGATGTAGTAAGATCCTGAACCTATTGGATACTTATGTATGAATTTATGGACAGGATCGCTCTCCCCTACACCAAAGTATTTGGTCCACGCAGTTGGGTTTTTGCCGTTTTCACACTCTTTCAGCATTTGCTCGTACTTTCCTTTAAGCTCGTCAACGTAGTCGAATGGATACTTTAACGGTATAACGTACGTACAAGGATCGGCAAGTATGCTGAGTATTGGTGGGTAGGGCTTATAAAGTTTCAGCATGACCACACCTGCCGTCGGTCCTTTATAACCGAACACGCTGAGGAGGTCCTTTAGTGAGCTTACCTTTACTTCCTTCCCGTGGTACTCAGTTACTAGCTGGTGCTCAGACAATACCTTATTGAATTCCTCCTCACTGAGGACTTTCGAAGCATTAACGTCTATAAAGTCCGCGATAAGCCATGAAGGCTCGCCCTGAAGTCTCGCAACTCTCCATATACTCCAAAGAGCATCTATAGCGCTTATGTCATAAACCTTATTATGCCATGGGTCATAAGCCTTTACATTACCTCTTATTATGAAGTACCACTCAGTTCCTTTCTCATTATGTGCCCAAGCTACGGCCAAATCTGGGACTAACTCTTTCAGATTATCCCTCCAGTACGTCACTAATGTATCACCTATATTGTTGAAGACGCTCCATCCTAGTAATTCGTAGTTAAAATGCGGGTCAAGCGTTTGCGGCCACAGTCCTACAGCTACCACATATGTACTAGGGTCATTAGAGTAATCTTTAATTCCCGTAGAGACTGTGGGTGCATTAGGAACTTCCCAGACGAGGTCTGCCCTCTCGAAGTTCTCATTTAGTGTTGGGTTAAAGTATCTGTCCTGAACCCAGCTCCAGTAAGGTCTCACTAAGAGGCCCTGTGTTAACCATATGATGACGTTCAGCTTATTAGAGAGTATGAATACTGCCTGATATATAGGCTCCCTTATTTCTGGATTTAATATGTTTCTACCAGCAATTATTAGTGCGTCTACAGTAACATTCCTGTACCAAGCTGGATCTATATTTATCCAAGCTGACGACTTCTTAATGGGTAATGTGTTCTTCCAGTCTGGCACGTATGAGACCACTAGGTATGGCTTCCCTGTCACACTGACCTTAGCTCCAGTACCCTTCATACCTACGACCACATAGTACTTGGGAGTGTCTATCACTGTCGCATTCATGACGTACTTACCTACATCTTCAGGCTTATTAACTACATACACATGTACTTCCTTGAATTTCGTTCCACCGTAGAATATGGGATAAACATAATCATCAGGATCCATGTAGTCCGGACCCCACCCGTCTAGAGCTGCATCAGTCTCCATGGTCTCAGTTTTACTCAGGAATACAGACCAAGCTAGCCCCCTTATGCTTATCTTGAAACCTAACTTACTCCATGACTGAGATATCAGCACAGCGGTCTTCTCACGTTCTGTTAGTCCTGAAGGATACCATATTTCGAAACTATACTTAGATGGATCTATCCCAGATTTCTTAATAAGTTCCTTAGCCATCTCCATCCTCTTCTCATACGGTATGGCGGTGTAGTTAATTATATTATACTCGGTATATCCCATCATTCCCTTCGGTATGACACCGTATAGCGGCTTTGCGTAGTTTGCATATGCTGTAGAGAGTATTAATTCGTAAGGTACTGCCAGCGTTAACGCCCGCCTAACCAGTGGATTATTGAAAGGCGGTTTCTGAGTATTTAACTCGATCCAAGTTATTCTAGGGGTGAGAATCTCCCTCTCCTTAATTATTTTATAATTTCCTTGCGTATAGCCAAGTACGTCGGCAACGTTTTCAGGAGGAATAGCGGCTGCATCCACAGTTCCACTTCTTAGCAAGTTAACTCTTGTCATAGCATCTTTATTCACAATAATTAACAAGCTCTTATGAAACACTTTCTTCACAGCAGGTGCAGTTGTCGTTACCGTGGTTGTTGTAGAGGTTGCTGGCGGAGTTGACGTAGTAACAGCAGTCGACGTAGGGGTAGTTGACGTAGAGGTTAAGGGTGATGTAGTTGAAGTTGCTGGAGTGGTTGTTTGAGGTGCTTTAGGTTGAGTAAGGTAGTAAGCCCCTACGGCAGCCGCTACTATAATTATGATTATTACGACAGCGATTAAGGCCTTAGAAGCACCCCTCCTCAGTAGCGTATTCACCACCACGTATAATTCTATTAATGTCCTTTATTAAAGGTTTACTAATACTAATAGCTGGCAGTACTTATTTTCGGCACTACGTCAGCATCCTTACTTAAATCCCTATCTCACGAGTTCCTCAGCATGCACAAGAATCTCCTTTGCAATTTTTCTGAGTTTCCGCTGGGTAGTACAGTGCCTCACTACGTTCTCACAATGCTTAATATTCTCTAGAAGTGCCTTAGCCTTACTTAAGTCCCCAACACTGAGTAAGTACTTCAGTTTAGTGAAATACACGAGTGCTTCAATAATTGCTGGTTGCACCCTACAATATGCCTTAGGCTTAACCTTTACATACTCGATGTACACTGGCCTAAGCTCTGCTCTAAGATAATTTCTTCCGAACTTAACAGACTCAAGCACACACTCTACATAAGCTTGGCACCCAGCTATTCTGGGTGCCGTAACCCGGCACGAGGACTTAAATCTTAGATACTCTTTCTTAAGTACGGCCCAATAAAATACTTCCGGGTCGGATGTGACATTCAGCACATAGTCCTTTGCCCCTGACTTAATCATTATGTACGTTCTAGAGCCAGCATAAACCCTAATTATTGGTAGCCCACGCTTAGAAAGTCTTACACCCATTGGTGCAGCATTTACTTCACCACCTAAATTTAGGGTCAGTAATACCTCACTGACCTGTGTTTTAGAGAAACCTAAGTTCTCCAACGTATACATGGTATTCACATCAGTCATGTCTTCCCCATTATGCTGGGTGTGCGGTACTTAAATTATTTTAAATGCTTACAGGCAATACGTCATTGGTAGCTGAAGTGGTCACCGACCAAACAAGATTGAGATGGTGGCTTCCTAAGTACTATTGGATTGCGAGGCTCATGAGGTATAATATACTAAAGGATAAGGAAGCGGCTGAGGTGCTCTCTGCATTATTAAGTCCTGTGGAGCCTCCTGTGGCGACACTACAGAAGCTCATATGCGGTAAACCTATACTAGTGCTGGGTGCTGGCCCATCGCTCGACAACACATTGAGTAAGTTAGTTAAGCTAGGCTATATGAACCGCCTAATTAGATACTACACGATCGTGACTGCTGACGGCGCTACTCAGGCACTATTAGAGCACGGCATAACACCTGACATAGTCGTGACCGACCTTGACGGCGACTTAGGATCCATAATTACTGCAGGCATTAGAGGAGCTGTAATTATTGTTCATGGACACGGGGACAATATAGTAAGACTGAGAACTCATGTAGAGGTTCTGAAGAGAGTTACGCCACGTCTCCTCGGTACGACTCAGGTAGAGCCCGTCTATCCCGTAGCTAATTTCGGGGGTTTCACTGATGGTGATAGAGCTATCTTTATTGCTGAGTATTTTGGGGCTGAGAAGGTAATTATGATTGGTATGGACTTCGGTGACGTCATTGGCAGGAGGTCTAAGCCATGGCTAAGGAGGGACGTCAGAGCCTCTGGGCAAAAGTTAATGAAGCTTAAAATAGCTGAAGAACTCATTTCATGGCTTGTCAGAGATCGAAGACTCACAGCATTCTCCGTAGGTGGTAGGCTGCTGGAGAACGTTAAGAAGATCTCAATTACTGAGTTCTGTAGGGTGCATTAATTGCTTAGGCTAGTGTGGGGAATAACGGGTTCAGGGAGTTTCATAAGAGACCTAGTAGAATTATTTATTGACATCAAAAAACAATTTCCTAATTTAATTGTAGCTGTTGCACTCTCACGCGCTGGGAGAGACGTGTGTAGGATCTATGGTGTACTAGAAAAGTTGAGGCTAATTGCTGCGGGTGGGAGATACGGAGGACTCTATATTGATGAGGGACCTAACTCCTGGATGCCGCTAGTTGGGAGGGTTTCTCTGAGTAGATATGACTTAATTATTATTGCTCCAGCAACATCTAATACTGTGGCTAAGATCGTGCACGGGATATCAGATACCCTAATAACAGTTGTTGTTAGCCAGGCACTCAAGTCAGGAACTCCTGTAGTTGTTTTCCCATCAGATTATGCTAGGGAAGCTAGGACTCAGCTACCTTGCAGAATAGATATTTCCTCATGTACAAAGTGTTA
>JAGGTW010000041.1 GCA_021163585.1 Desulfurococcales archaeon
GGGCAATTCTTGATGAAAGACAGAAAAAACCTTTCGAGAATTTTGATGACGTAAAGAAGAGAGCTAAGATACCGGACCCTATCTCCGTAATAACTGAGCGTCTGCTGGCCGAAATAAAGGGTGAGGAAAGGTACTACCTGTTCATTGACCCGCCACCTAATGTTCTTAATGCCATAGTAATTGGATATTTGCATAGAATATACAAACTGCTTGGTCTGGAGGAGAAGTCTTGAATCACTTAAGATTAGTCTTGGTTGAGCCTGAGGGAAGAATAAACTTCGGCTTTATACTCAGGCTGGCTAGAAATTTTAATGTGAGCGATATATGTTTAGTTAAGCCCAAATTTGACTTAAGGAACCCTGAGATCTTGGAGTTTGCTGCTGGTGGCGCGCAGGCCCTAGAAAACTGCCGCATTTGCAGTAAGTTGGAGGAGTGCTTAAAGGATATAGACATCAGTGTTTGCACTACATCAAAGTTGGGTTCAGAGAAGGATGTTTTGAGACAAGGGGCGCCCGTTACGGCCTTAAGGTACATACTCCCTGCAGCGGGAGGGGTTGCACTAGTTTTTGGTAGGGAAAGCGTTGGGCTGACAAGAGAAGAACTAAGCAAGTGTGACATCATATCGACCATACCTCTAAGAAGCGATTACAATGTAATGAACCTTTCTCATGCCGTAGCAATTTATCTCTATGAGTTGAGCAGGAGAGAAAGTCTTGAGGAGGAAGGCCTAACTATTGGGATAAAGTGCGATAAAAATACATACAGAGCAATTATTAGGCTGGCTAAAGAAATCGCTTCATTATTAAGTGATGAGGAAGCACTCACAGCACTAAAGCATGTGCTGGCTAGAGCTATGTTAACTAAGTCTGAGTGCAGTAGCTTGTACAAATTTTTCAAAAAGATATTGTATGAATTAAAGACCGGGAGATAAGGTGGAAGCACTTAAACCCTGACTTAAGAACTTAGCGCATGAAATAGGCTACTAACCTTAATAAAACCCAGAACCTTTATATTTTCTGGAACCATAGACCTCGGGTGATTGAGAATGCCGCTGAGGCCTGCCAGATGCTACAAGGAATTAAAGAAGCCCCCCTACACTAGGAGAGAGTACATAGACGGTGTCCCGCCGCCAAAGATAACTAAGTTCGTAATGGGTAACCCGAATGGAGAGTATGATGTAAAGCTCGAGCTGGTTTCCTTGGAGATGGCGCAGATAAGGCACAATGCATTGGAGGCGGGAAGAGTCATTACTCACAAATACCTCAGTAAAAACGTAGGTGAGGATAAGTACGTCTTCATCATAAGGCAGTATCCTCACCATGTTTTAAGAGAAAACAAAATGATGGCATTCGCTGGGGCTGACAGGCTTCAGGATGGTATGAGGCAAGCATTCGGTAAACCAATAGGAACTGCTGCAAGAGTTCAGTTTGGCAGTGTAATAGCTGAGGTAAGAATAAGGAAGGAATACATTGAGCAGGCTAAGGAAGCATTACGGAGATTGAGGTCTAAACTAGGGATCAATGCAAGGGTAATTATTAGCGAGCTAAGTAAGTAGTGACTTATACAGTACTTTTATTAGCTTACTTACCGTTTATTTTACTCCTAATATAGTTAAATAATGTGAGACAAAGCAATGACTAGATTAAGTGAATTATACTACTATAATATTGAATCAGTACTCAGTTTAATTAAGAATAGGAACGCGCGAAACGTGCTACTGCAGATACCTGAAGGACTGAAAGCACTTGCATATAGTGTAGTTGATGAGCTAAGAAGTAAGTTACCTGCTGTCGAAGTAAACATAGATTTAACACCTACATACGGTTCTTGCTTAATAGACTCCGACGTGACCTCCTACTACGACTTAGTCATTAATTTAGGACATGAGAATTATCCTTACTGGAGTCCGCCAAGTAATGTCTATTTTATCGACCTTCTCTACAAAAAACCGTTAAACGATAGTGTAGTGGGTGAGTTAATATCGAAGATCCGCGAATTTGGTGATAAAATTGCCTTGTATACCACGTCCCAGCATAAGCATGAGGTTAAGAGATTAGCTGAGACCTTGTCATCAAATGGAGTTAGTGTAGTTAACAACCTCTCAGGAGCTGTAATACTCGGGTGCTGGTTCTCAGATCTTGACACAATATTAAATATTGTAGATGCTGTAGTAGTTGTTTCAGGAGGCTACTTCCACAGCATTGGAGTAGGTCTTAGGACACAGAATAGCAAACCTGTTATTAAAGTGGATCCTTACGAGCAGAGGGTAGAGCTAATTAATAACAAAGTCTATGAGATCCTTAAGCTTAGGTACGGCAAAATAATGAAGGCCTATGATGCAAGAAGATGGCTACTAGTTTCTGGTACTAATGGACAGTACAGACCCAGTATAATATCCAAACTGAAGGGCCTTCTTAATGATAACAGTTTTGAGTACTACGTGCTTAAAACAGCGTTGCTAACAGAAAATATACTTAAAAATGCGGACACCTCAGACATAGATGTCGTGGTAGTGACATCCTGCCCTAGATTACCTGTAGAAGATTTAAGTAGATACCATAAGCCAGTGCTTACTCCTGGAGAGGCCCTTATGATACTGAATGGTAGAATTAGCGACTACATTTTTCCATGGTAGGGACTGTGTTAGAGTCGCTGAATAAGAAGGACCTTGAATTAGCTCTTGAGCTGATACCTCGGTTTCCAAGCCCGCGTGAAGACTTAGAGCAGTACTTAACTCCATCAGACATAGCTGCCGACATACTGTGGCATGCATACATGCATAAGGATATTCGCGGCAAGCTAATCATAGACCTCGGTTGTGGGACAGGTAAGTTATTGTTTGGGGCACTCATGCTTGGAGCTAGATACGGTCTGTGTATTGATATAGATTATAGTGCTCTTCAACTCGCTAGGGACACTATGCTCACCTACGTAAACATACCCTTCGATGTAATTGCTACTGATTTAAGGAAGGGAAATCCCTCTATAGCTCCTGGGGAGATTACCTACACGGAGAGGAAGGTCGACTGTACTGTAATAATGAATCCTCCGTTCGGAGTCAAATCTAGGAAAGCAGATTTTGACTTTATTAGAATTGCCATGGAGATCTGCGATACTATTTACTCCCTTCACAAAAACGTTCCAAAAAGCTTAGAAATTCTTGGCAAGATCTGTGAGGAGCAAAACTACAGGCTCTTCATCGTTAACGAATACCGCTTTCCGATTAGCTGGTTCCTACCTAAACACAGGGAGAAAAAGCACATAGTTAATGTTGTCTTAGTTAGACTTAAAAGAATTTTATAGTGGGAGTGTAGACAAGATGGGAGAGGTGGTGAGTAGGGTCAGTGAGATTGATGGCAAGGCAGTAGTGCCTGGCGATGCTGTATGTGTGATAGAGGAATTCATGCCAGGAGCGTGGACATATGTTGCTAACGGCGTCATCAGGGCCGCCGTAGCTGGTAGAGTACAGGTAGATATAGTAACCAGAACTGTAAGCGTTAAACCATTCGTAAAGCTTTTCGAGATCCCGGTGCGAGGCCACTATGTTTACGGCTACGTTGTTATGGTTAGAGACGAATTCGCTATAGTGAAAATAACAGGTAGCGCCCATCACGTTAGGTACGCTGGCACATTTACGGGGTTACTTCACATATCACAGTCATCAGACAGATTCATAAAGAACCTCTATGACGTCCTGAGAGTAGGTGACATAGTGAAAGCCAAAGTATTAAATGATGCTACTCCATACAATCTGACATTAAAGGAGCCGAAGTTAGGTGTTGTTATGGCTTTCTGTGGCATGTGCGGTAGTAAATTAATGAAGCAAAGTTCAGATACCCTGAAATGCCCGTCATGCGGCAACGTAGAGAAGAGGAAAGTAAGCATAGACTACGGTAATTTAAAAGGATTATAGTCATGGTTCTGAAACTGACTTTAAATTGCGGAAGTACGGAGAACTGCATTGAATTAGCTAATTTTATCTTGGAGTATAGGGGCGTCAATGCTTCATTGATAAAGTATGAAGTAAAAAATAATTGTCTGGAGGTACTTATTTACGGTACAGCAGCTGAAAAATCAAATGCTAAGGTAGCCATACTTAAGGCTTTCCGGGAGTGGAGGCGCATCACCTCCTGGAAAAAAGAGGGTGGTGAGGTAGAGGTTAAGTATTTAGTGAAGATCATTGGTAAGCCATTTATTACTGAAGCACTTGTAGAGGTCTTAAACATTGACGGAATTAAGGCAGAGGTAAGAGATGGGCGGTTGAAGTGTAATGCTGGTTGGAATATCATCTACTCTATTGCATCTAAGTTAGCTAGCGCGCTTGAAGAGCTAGCACACATATATCCTAAGGCATCTCGCTCAGCTAAGGCTCTTATAACCTCTTATGCAGTGCTAGCTAACGTCAGTGTAAATGAGGCATTAAATTACTTAAGAGAGACTGGGGCAATATCAGTAAGTGGACACAGGGTGCTAGTTAAAAAGGAGTGGAGGTGCTTATTAAGGGAGCTACTAGAACGAAAATAGGTGTTAATAGTGAAAATAGAATTAAGAAAGTTAACGGATAGGGAAGTAGTCATAAGGTTACTTAACGAAGATCACACACTAGGTAATCTGATAGCTAAAATGGCGTTAAAGCATCCGCATGTTAAGATGGCGGCATATGTTATTGAGCATCCTCTGGAGGGCAGTCCTACAGTCAGGATAATAACTGACGGAGAGGTAAGAGCTATTGATGTACTAAAGGACGTAATTAGGGAGTCAAAGGATATATCTAGCAAAATACTTGACGTACTGAACACTATGTTTTCAGGTAAGGGATCGTGATTCTTAAGAGTGAGACTAGAGTACTGTTCATATACACCATAAAATACGGTAAAATTAACGCTGGGCTCAAGTTCTACGCCATCATTCGCGGAGATAAAGGCCTAGAGCACTTGGGCTTGGCTGCTAGTAATATTGAGGACATCATCTATGAATTAAGAAGAAGAGGTATTTTAGATGAAGTTAGGGTTATTGTTAGCTTAGATAGTCCAGCACTTCCTTATAAGAGTATTGGTGGTGTTAAACCTGTATGGATTCGTAGGATCCTGAAGATACTCAGCACGCTTGAGAAAGAAGTAGTTAGGTTAATAGGGACGTAACGTGTAATAACCCAAAGGGTATGGTGGTGAATATGCAGTTTTGCCCTAAGTGCGGCTCAATATTAATACCAAGGAAAGAGGGTAGTAAGGCAGTACTTGTATGCCCTAAGTGTGGACTTAAGCTTGAGCCGCAAGGAAATGTTAGGGTTAGAATCAGTAAGAAGCTTGAGCATAAAGAAACAGAAAAAATGTATATTCTTGATACTGACGAAATGTTTAAAGGAGTTCCGAAGGCTACTGGTGTTAAGTGTCCCAAGTGCGGGCATGATGAAGCTTACTATACAATAATACAGACAAGGAGAGCTGATGAACCTCCAACTAGGATATACAAGTGTACTAAGTGTGGGCATGTATGGCGTGAATATGAGTAACCAGTTGATAGTTATTAGGAGCTCACTTTAACTCGATCCTCTTGGTATCTTATGCAGTACTTTTATATCTTTAAGTACCGAATTCATTTAATGGTGGTTTAATTTGAGGATAACCTTCAGCGATGCTAGGTTATGGAGATATATAATGAGTTCTGTAGGGAAATTCATAGAGCTCGGTAGCCTTTACATTAGCGAATCAGGCCTGTCTTTTAAGGCCATGGACCCGTCAAGAACGTCTTTGACTGAATTCATAATTCCGCGTGAAGCATTCGACGAATTTAATGTTGATGGTGAACACAGACTGACGTTAAATATAGAGGACATAGGTAAGATCTTGAGAACCGCTGAGAAGGATGATAAAATAAGTATTGAATGGACCGAGTCAGCTATAACCCTAGTATTTGAGAGGAGAGGTGTCCCCAGGTCATTCACACTGCCCATACAGACTGCTGTGGAGGCTGAGGAGATTCCTGAGTTAAGCCTAGACTTAAAGAACAAATACAAAATGAGTGGAGCTGTACTTTATGAGTCGATTAAAGGTATTGAAGATGTTGGTGATGTTCTTAGGATGGAAGGTGATGAGCGGCATCTGAGCTTAAAATCCATTAGTGATATAGGTGAGGCGGAAGTGATCTTGGATGTAGAAGGAGGAACTCTTGAAGAAGCAGAGGTAGGTGATCCAGGATTTTCTGTAGCCTTCAGTATAGAGTATTTTAGCTACATGAAGCAACCGATTAAACTAGCTGACTCCGTTTACCTAAGAGCGGATAGCGACATGCCGTGTCATTTGGAACTCAACTATGTTCAGGGTGCTAAATTCAATTACTATGTCGCTCCACGAGTTGAGTAGTGTGAAGATATGTGGAATGACTATGTAAGGGATTTACTTCGACGTTACTACTCTGCAGCTGATTTTCACCTTCCCAACGACTTCGTGCTTAGGGAATTCGCTTTCCAGCAATACTCCAGTAGGGCATACGTAAGACATTTTTCATTTCAAAGTAAGGCCCTCCTTAAAGAGTATCTTATTACACACACACCAAGACAGGCATATTACTCGGCAGCACTTTACAGAGACCCTGCAGCTGAAAAAATGGAGGATAAGGGCTGGATAGGCTCTGAACTCATGTTTGATATCGACTCTGATCACATAACCGGGTGTAAGTACACTGAACTTCAGGTGAATTCACTAAAAGTAACAATAATAAGTAAGGAGTGCATAGAATTAGCTAAAGATCATGTGCTTAGACTGTTAGACATACTTAAGAACGACTTTGGATTTTCAATAGATGAGATATTAGTATACTTTAGTGGTAATAGAGGCTTCCATGTTGTTGTGCACCCCTCCGATGAAGAGTGGTTGAAGCTGAACCCTTACCTAAGGCGTGAAATCGTGGATTACATCAAGGGAGTAGGACTTGACTTAAACATAATAATGCCTAAGCCCAGGAAAGGTATTATACTACATCAGCTCTCCTCAGAGTGCGGTGGGTGGAGAGGTAGAATAGCCGTAAAAGCAGGAAATTATAGTGAAGCCTTAGCTAATGTAAGTACTATTCTCAATGAACTAACTGTCAGCATAGATGAGCAGGTAACCCAGGATATCTCTAGATTAATTAGAATCCCAGGAACAATAAATGGTAAGTCAGGCATTCCAGCTAAGATACTGCCAGCGGAAAGCAATATAATAGAGTTCGAGTATGGCCCACACTTATCTCCGTTTCAAGGTTACGCCGTAGTTACCTTAAATATCAGAAAACTACCTAAGAACATCAATGTTTTAGGGCACGAAATAATTGCCAGTGCGGAAATTCAAAAGCTGCCCTTACCAGTCGCTATGTTCTTAGCACTTAATGATCTGGCTATCATTAAGTCGATTATTTAATGTTGCTGAGTACTCTGTTATTAATTAAACCAAAGAATGATGCAATGACACTTAAAGATCTTACCCATGTCACTATGTCTAACACTTTATATTAAGCATCAGAGGTATTTGTACATGGAGATACACATCATGCTGAGAGATTTGATAAGAAGTGAACTGCTGAATAATAAATTACATGAAATAACACCGGAAGTTGCTGAGAATTTGAGTAAGGAGATTATAGAAACATTCATGTGGTGTTTATACCGTGGTGAAAGAGAGTTATGTATTAGTTACAAAAAAATAGTTGATACATTCCTTGAGGCGTATCCTGTTTTGAGACTGCTTAAATATGTAGGTATGAGAGCATCTTCTGAATCACTCACCAGTGTAGATAAGGAAGTTCTGAGTGCTTCACTAAAGATGGTTAGGAAATACTTTGAGGCACTGGTCAAAGGAGTAATTACTCATGATGGCACCGTACCCGTGATAGTTAAGAAGGATCTTCTCTTAAATGGTAGGGTAGTGCCTAAGGGCGCTCTCACCTTAATAAATATAGGTAAGGCGCTGGCATTAGAAGCTGCCTCGTATGTTAATATTCTAATTCCTAAATAGTCCTCTAAGTTTTGAAGTACTGTCATTCAGGAAGTAATGTTCTCCGAAAGTACTTCTTCTATATATGGTAGTAGCTCGGCAACTCCCTCGGCATTCTCTCCACTGACTCCATCAATCAGCATGAACTTCCTGGTCTTACCATTATTTTCGCTGAGTACCCCTATATAGAATGGGTAGTAGAGTAGAGTTATCTCACTAACTCTACCTAAAAGTGACTCAATAAAATCAATGAACTTCTCGATTGGGACCAGTGGGTACACTATGGCGCTCTCTTTCCCACCAGCTGGCTCACCGTCATGTAATTCAACATTATTCTCACGCAACATCTCCTTTATATCGAACATATACTTCAGCACATCCTTCCTTAACTCTATGACATCGGCATACACATCTATAAGTGACCTATTCGTAAGTGACGTAGCTATCGCCTTGATCTTCTGCTCACTTAGATTTAACTCCATAATTAAGTCAGATAGTGGTTTATAGCCTTCGTGTGCTAGAATCCTCAGTAATCTTAAAGCATCTTCATTTATATCGGCAAAACTACCTATGTCCTTCAGTACCTTAACGGTTCTGTTGTCGCCGACGATAAGAAACCCCTTGATACCATCGAATGTGTACTTAACTAAGTTTGCCTCTGCTGTTTCTGTTTCAGCGTTATATAGATGAACCATACCTTTGATAACTATGAACGGCAGGTAAACCAGGCTACACCCGATTATGTTCCGCTTCTTCTTAAATAAGAACCCTCTTGAGGAGTTTTCCAGGATACTCAGTGCTTTATCTATACTTATGTTAGGGTGGCAGTGAGTGACAATATATCCCGATATTCGCGGTAGCTTAAGCACCTCATCCCTGCCAGCAACAATAACCCCCAGCCCGAACTTAACAGCAAGTTCGTAGGCATCAGCATGAACATCCTTTAGTGACACAACTACGAGTTTGTCCAAGTTACCCTCCTGCTTCCACGTAACGAACTTCTCTACCTTCTCTATATTTAACTCGTCATCAACTACAACAAATCCTAACCTGACATTAACACCTGTGACAGGAGTTAATACAGCCAGTAGGTCCAGCGTGTGCGCGACCTCACCCATGGTGAGGACATAGTTCTTGTACAGATTAAAACCGTATTTCCTAAGTACTTTAGCTAGACCATCCACCACGTTCTCTCTACTCAATTTTGATCTGTTCACATTATCTACATCGTGTCCATGCTTACCGTACCTTAGCCCCGTACTTCATCACCTTTTCGTCAAATCTTACTATTTCCTTGGTGTTATCTAATACTTCTGGGCTTAAAAGAACTCTGACACCTATTCATCGACTCAATTAATGACGTAGTACAATATACTACTAACTAAGAAGTAATCCTCACACCTTCAGTACCTATTTTCCATTTCTACAGCATGATATATGGAACAAGAGAGGGTGGTTCGTAATTTGATGGTGTGTGGCGGGCCCGCGGGGACTTGAACCCCGGACCACCGGCTCCGCAGGCCGGCGCCCTATCCTGGCTAGGCGACGGGCCCTTCCATAAGGAGTTAAGGGTAAAATGAGATATTAATGTTGCGACTGTGTATGTTAGTTTGCTCTAACCCCGTTTATAATACTCCTTTATAGCCACCTCGGCCATCTCAGTAATTACTTTCTCAGGGTTCTCAGACTTCATTATTGCTGATGCAACTAGCACTCCTGTTGTACCTAGCCTTATAGCTGCTCCTACGTCTTCAGCCCTTGAAATACCTGCACCTGTCAGAATTACTACTTCAGTATTAACCTGCTTAATAATCCTTACGGTGTCTGTTACAACTTCTGGCTTAGCTTTTGACACAGCTACCCCCGTACCTATAAGTTCCGGGGGTTCAACAGCTATGATATCTGGCTTCAGCATGGCTACGGCACCAGCAACTCTCGGTGTGCTAGCGCAAACAAGTGTTGTTAAGCCCAGCTCTAACGCTTTCTCAATACCGCGTTCTATCTCACTAAGCTTTAACCTGTGCTCACTATGATTTAACATGACTCCGGTTGCTCCTGTATCCTTAATTAACTCTAGCGGTAAGTAACCAGTATTAGCACCTAATTCAACCGGGTCTGCATGCTGCGCGAAGACAGGTATGCTGACTTGCTCGGATATCAGCCTAAGCTCAGTTGCAGGAGGTGCCACAATAATTAAGATATTTCTACCCAATTTTTCGTATACTTTCTCAGCAGCCACAGCAATCTTAAGTCCTCTGCTACCGAACGCTGATGCGTAAACCTTGTAGTTAATTACAAGTAAGGGTTTTTCTCTTATCTCACGCTTAATACTCATGACCAACTACCTTCATAACAATTTTGTGGTATGTAAAAACGAAACTCATTTTACCATATGTCTAAAGCATTTCTGTCTTTTCCTTAGGGCCCTTAGCCTTAATAGCTCCCTTAACTTCAGTGAATCTGTCCTTTAGTTTGTTCAGTACTGAGGGCAATGTAGTGTACTCCATTTCCTCCGGCCCTAGCCTATGCGGCATGAAGGGCCCGTGCCTCCTCATATAGTCAGCTATCAGTTGCGCTAATCTCCTGGTTTCATCGAATGCAGGATCGTCGAATAGATCTGCTGGGCCAATAAGTCTACCGTTCTTTACTTGAAATCCTAGGCCAATAAGTCTGGGTGGGCCGTCAAACCTAGTGCACTTCGCGTACCTCTGAGGCACAGGCATTAGTGGTCCGTGGTGGCTCCCCCTCATCCATCCAGCAACTAAGTGAGGGAATGAGAATGGCTCCAGTACCTCACCAAGAGCCGGGAACCCTGACTGCGCCCTAATAACAGCCACCGGATCATCCTTACCGACGTAGCGCCCGGCCATGAGATTTAATCTCTCAACACTTACCACTGCTGCTATCTCATCGTCCTTCTTTCTAAATACCCTCCTAATAATGTACCTGCCCGGAGTCCCAATAAGCGCCAGTATGTCGTAAAGCTCCTCTGGCGCTGAAAGAATTACTGACCTTCCTTCAAATACGTCGTAGACCTCAAATTTGAATCCTTCATGAAGCTTCGGGTCTATTACTAGTCCAGCAGTATTGAAGGGATCAGCGAATATTCTGAATACTGGTAGATTAAATGCTCCGGGCTCAGTCTTATCCGCCATAAACACTACCACAGGCTCTGAGGGGCGCTCAGCAAACTCCATTTCAGCTACTCCAGGACCTAACCCTCTCACATTACCTGAGAAGGCCTCGCTTAACAGGTCTTGACCTGCAGCATAGAGCCCCAGTTCCTTTGCTACCGACGCCGCTTCCTTGAACGCGCTCCATGCGAGTTCATGGATCTCGGGTGCATCAACTCCTTTCCTGTGAGTCATTATAAGCTCTAAGTCATCCCCTACATTAGTAACGTAGAAGTCAATTATTAATCCCTCACTCTTTGCTTCTGCCAGCACTTTAGTTGCTGCCGCAATGGTATCTGGATGAACCACATGGTGTCCAGCCAGGGACCCTATATCAGCCTTAATAACTGAGATCGTGGTCTTCTCCACACTAAACCCCGTTAGAGATAGTGCTCAAGACTATTAAAGATTCAAGCACCTGAGCACGCTCTTACATGAGGCAGTGATGTGGCGGGAACAGACCTCTAAAAATAAGATACGCATAAGGTACTGTTTCCAGTCACTAGATCAGCAACTACTCCGATGCGTAATAGTATTCGCCCTTGGATTTCTGTTCTCTATCCAAGTATGAGCCGGGCTTATTAACCCGCGGCCTACCTGTCTTAGGGTCACGTCTGAAGGTTATGCCGATCTCTTTTAGGAAGGCATTCATCCCATCCCTAAGACTCGTGGGGGTGTGCGCATATCCCTTAAGTGCTGGTTTTCCTGAGAACATCATTACCCTGTCAGCTATATAGTCCAGTATTGATAAGTCATGATCAACAACAAATGTTACTACTTTTCTGACTTCACACACCTTCTTTATTGCCCTGCTAATAGTTAATCTCTCCTCAACATCGATGAAAGCTGAAGGCTCGTCGAACAGGTATAGGTCTGCCTCCCTAGCCAGCGTCACCATAATAGCGAACTTCTGAAGTTCACCACCACTTAATTCATTGATCCTCCTCTCTCTCAGCCTGTAGATCCCCAGCCTTCTCACTACATCAACCTGAAACCACTCTGAAGATGCTAGTCCCTCCCTACTCAGCTCTTTAATGGCCTCTTCCACGTATTCCCATGAGTAGTCTTCAGCCCTAACGTACTGCGGCTTATAGCTGATTCTTAGTCCTTCAGTGGTTACGTAACCTTCGTCAGGTTTGAGCTCGCCTGCCAGCAACCTTATGAATGTGGTCTTGCCGATGGCGTTAGGTCCTAAAACACCTATTACCTCTCCCTTGTACGCAAGTCCTTCTTTGACATCGAGTTCGAATCTGCCCAGTCTCTTCTTCATCTTAGGCCAGCTAATGTAGGGTATGTTGACATCAGCGCCCCTCTCAGGTGCCTTCGTGTGCACGTGAAAGAGTATTGGTTCCTTTCTAATTCTCATGTTCTCAGCGGGTAGGAACCCCAGTAAGAAGTGATTTATGCCCGACCCGACAGCGTATATCTTTGAGAATATTCCGTAGACGCCGGGCTCACCATAGACTATTGAGACATAATCTGAGATGTAGTCAAGTATTGCCAGGTCATGTTCTGCTACTATTACGTACGCATTCTTCGGCAGTAGCTCCCTCACTGCTTTAACTATGGCCAGCCTCTCTCTTACGTCTAAGTAGCTTGAGGGCTCATCAAAGAAGTATATGCTTGCATTCCTAAGTATTGCAGCAGCTATAGCGAATTTCTGAAATTCACCACCACTAAGCAATCTAACTTTATTATCCCATGCTGAGTCAAGCCCTAAACTTTTGCGTACCTCATTAAGGAGTCCGCGCTCATCTACTTTGCTTAGTATATCACCCACACGTCCCTTAACATATTTTCTTATTAAGTCCACGTGCTGTATTTTGTGCACAACACGCAGTTCCTTATTAGCTACTTTCTTGAAATAGTCATGAAGTTCGGTTCCTCTGAAATACTCGAGTATGTCGTCCCAGGTAATATCGCGGTCCAATATACCTAGGTTCGGAACCAGCTCACCCGCAAGGATCTTAATTGACGTTGTCTTACCTGTCCCGTTTTTCCCTAAAACACCCACAACTCTCCCACTTTGTGGTACTGGAAGTCCGTAAAGCTTAAATGCATTCGGTCCATATCTATGAATTACTTTCTTCTCTAGTTCATCTGGTAAGTTAACTATGGTTATTGCCTCGAAAGGACACTTTCTCACGCATATTCCGCAACCAACGCATGAGTTTTCATAAATTAGTGGCTTGCCTCCTAACTCATCTCGTAATTCGATCGCCTTGCCTCCACTCTTATTTATGGGGCAAAATCTAATGCACTCGATTCTACATCTATGCGGCTTGCATAAATCGTAGTCTATTGCAGCAACCCTCACCATGCCAAATCACCCTACACTCACTTCCATTGCTCTAGCTATGACATACTTCGTCGTAACTGCTTTTAAGTACGCAATACTATAATTACCTGGAAATGATGAGTGGTGACGGCATTGATCAGTGATATTAGACATCCGGCTCTGATCTTGCTTTCATAATATTTCATTCAATTCATTTTATCTTGCAGTAAATCAGCCGCTGTAGGCCTTGTAGCGTCACAATATGTTTGCCACTACTTTATAGGACGGAGAGCAAGTACTTCATTCTCGTATTGGAGCAGATGAAAATTTTATTTATACGTGCTGTGTAGACTGCTCCCACACTTGTTTAGTTTTCTTGAGTTACCACTCCTCTTCTTCCCATTCCTCTTCTTCTTCCCACCATTCTTCCTCCTCTTCCTCCTCCCACCACTCCTCCTCGAGCATGCCGCATCACTCATGTTTCTTTTTTAGGTAGGTATTTAAGCATTACCTAGCTTGGAGCTATGCTTGAAGTATAAGTGACGAGATCTTGCATAAGACAGACTTGATCGGTTCATCACCTTCACGTAAATTAAATAATATTTTTAAAGTATCTATTTCCGCACCTGCTTCGATCGGGTCTATATCATTTGGTTGCTTAAGCTCGCTGCAGTGTTTCTGCAGGTTCACCCTACGAACTATTTCCTCGGCTCCATCACCCATGCACGCCAGCACAACTAGGTATGGCGGCCTCCCTAATGTTCTTAATTTTTCTATAACCTTATTGATCTGCCTTTCACCTAGAAGATACAATAGCAGTTCTATGTGTTTTTTCTTACTTATGTTTCTCTTCTTGTCAAACGCCTTGAAGGCTAAGTAAGCAGCTAGCTTAATGTGCTTCATTGATACAACAAAATTCTTTGGTATAATCTGTAGGATGCAGTCAGGTGTTTGACACCTTTCTAAATTACTTATTAGGTACTCGGTGAAATCCCTGTTATTACATGTGTAGATACGTAATTCTAACTTATTGAGGACGCTGATCACTTCCCGCCCAACTATCTCTACGGCTTCAGATACTATACTACCTGAAGCTTGAGTCACGCAGGTCTCACCAAATCGTAATCTGAAAATACATAATTAATTCTCCAAGGAATTTCAGTAAACCTTCCTCTAAGTTCTTACTTCAAGTACTTATCTACTCTAAGGACGAGACCTGACCTGCTCTTCTAGTCCTTATTTTCACCAAATGAGTTAGGTAACCTGCTATTTGATTACGTAGTTTCTTAGACTTAATGTAAACATATTTCTTAACTAGTTCCTTATTCGAGTTAAAGTCCGCTGTCACTTCATTAGGGTAGAGGTCCAGCAGCTTCCAGGCAATTCTCTTAACCACCGACGTTCTTACCTTCCCCATCCTACCTCCTCACCTATTACAAATGTTAAGAAATTAGGTGTTTTAAGTATATATGAAATCCTAACACTGAATTAGAACATAGTTTAGCACTATGTCCTGATGTCATGCATAGGCTGAACTAGGGTTACGCTGGTGAGACCTAAAATAAAGTTTATATAGAGGCCCTTCAAAATAGACTCAAGGGAGTGGATTATGAGTCAGGGCCAGCGTGGTGTAATTCCAACTGCAGGTATTCCTGTACTAATACTTAAGGAAGGAACCCA
>JAGGTW010000034.1 GCA_021163585.1 Desulfurococcales archaeon
GAGGGATTAGCCAGCGTGGGATGGAAGCCTGAGGACGTAGACATCGTTATATTGACGCATCTTCACTTCGACCACATAGCGTACGCCAGGGAACTCAAGGAGGCGACATTCATAGTTCAGGAGAGGGAGAGGGAAGCAGCCTTCAACCCGCACCCAGCGTACAGGGGCTTCTATCCAACCGATCTAATCAAGAAGGTGCTTAATGGATTAAACATAGAGTACGTTAATGGTGATAAGGATGTAGTTAATGGTGTTTCAGTAACCCTCACACCAGGGCACACGCCAGGAGGGCAGACCGTCCTTGTCGAAAGCGATAAGGGAACTGTAGCTGTAGTCGGCTTCTGCTGTATTAGGGAGAACTTCGAACCTCCTGAAAGCTATAGGGGTATTTCAGAGGGCTTCATCATACCAGGGATCCACATAGATATTGTGGAGCTCTACGATAGCATGCGCAAGATCAGGGAGTTAGTAGACATCATAGTACCTATTCATGATGGTAGCTACCTGAACGTAAGGCAGATACCCTGACCTTCAAGGCCTGATCAATCCTAACCCCATTTTTAATTGACAGGCCCTGCAGACCTCATGTGCTGATGGCTCTCCGCATAACCTGCACGTTGCTGGTCCGCCTTCACCTTCTTGACTGCCTCCGATCAGGGAGATGATCCTGAGTAGTGAGCGAAGCGTAAGGTGCTTGATCCCGGAGTGCTTTTCCTCTAATTTATTGATCATCTCCCTAATAGTCCACCTGACACCGAGTCTGGCGTACGGGCACTCAGTAAACGAGGGGTATATGTTGTTGAGTACTGCGTAAAGTGCTACCTCCTTCTCCAGTACTTCATAGAAGGGCTTGACCTTAGGTACGAATTTAGGGTGCTTCACGACACCGGTCTTAGGGCCTAGGCGGCTCAGCTTATCTAAATTATTAACTATTACATTCATTACGTATGTCTGAATAACGTCGTCTAAGTTGTGGGCGGTGGCTAGCACGGTAGCCCCCATTTCCCTAGCAACCTTATTCAGCAGGTACCTCCTAAAAACACCGCAGTACGTGCAGGGAAGGTAGGGGAGACCCCGCCGTCTCCCCTCCTCAACCATTTCATCGAGGCTCAACCCCACTTCCTCCTTAAATGAAGCTATTCTGTACTCGACCCCCCATTCCTCCGCGAACTTGATGAAGTCCTTCTTAGTTACTTCCCTATACCCTGATATTCCCTCATCAATGAGGAGTGCCCTTACCCTCCACCCCCTAACCTTCTTCGAGAGCTTGAGGAGGAAGTGGAGGAGCGCGAGTGAGTCCTTACCACCTGACACAGCAACGACTATGTCTTCCCTTTCCCTAAAGAGCCCGTACTTACGTATGGTTCTCTTGACACGCCTACTAAATAATTTTAGGAAGTGCCGCTCACAGTACGCGTACCCACTGCTCCTCTCTATGTAAACAGCCCTCCTCCCACACACAACGCAGTTAACCACCAGACACCACCGGGACCAGTACTAGCTCATCGCCGTCGTAAACCTCATCCTCATCGGTCAGCACCCTACTTCCCCTCATAACTATGTACTCCTCAGTAAGGAGTCCCAGGTCTCGAATGACATCCTTTACTTTCCTCCCAGCACCAACTATTTCAACGTCCTTTGCCTCCCCACCAACTACCCTCACGGTTACCCTCAATAGACCGCCCTAAACTACTCATGCTAGCTATATTATAACCTTAAGGTACATTCTCACAGAATCCAGGGTAGAACTTAGGTGGACACACTAATGATAATATTATAAGCTGACTTTACACAAGGCAACATTTACTGACGTCTCAGCAGGTGTGTGCTACTAAGTAGCTCAAATTATGAAATTGTCGAGTAAGGTAGCACTCTTAAATTTCGCGCTGAGGACATACCCGAACGTACTCTACTGGAACCCCTATTCTCACATTAACCCCAGCTCTGAGCTCATTAGCTAACTTAATGAGGCACCCTCGGCCGACTTCTGCCTTAATAGCTGCGCCTCCGGGGAACCTCAGTACGAGCTTGATGTTGCACTTCGTGACCTGCACTGACTCAACCACTGCCTCCATGATATTCAGGCCGTCAGGCCGTGTACTGTCGCCAAGCACTAGTACGTCGTCAGGCCTGAATGTTAGGAGTACCTTACCTCCTTCCCTGACGCCGTCGACCGCCTTAGCTAGGTTTCCATTGACTTGACTAACAGTACCTTAACCATGGTCATGAACCTACCGTAGCCTAATGTCCTAGCTACCGCCTCATACTTGGTGTCGATCATGTCGAACGAAGACTTAAGTACTTTGACGACCATCGGGAGTATTACAGTGAATTGAGCAATAATGAAGCCCTCGGGACCTCGAAAACTATCCTGACTAACGAGTTGAGGAATAACCCAGGGGCTGTATTCGTGAAGAATATCAGGAGTGCGGCATCGAGGGCTATTGGAGGCATCGCGAACGGGAGCATCAGGAGCGACTCAATAATATACTTGCCCCTGAAACTGTACCTTGAGAAGGCGTAAGCTATGGGTATCCCCGCTACTAGGGCAGATACGGTTGCTGGCAACGATGTAGCTAGGCTTAACTTAAAGGCAAAGAAGACCTCACTCGACACAAGTGCAGACAGCAGTGACGTGCAACCTGCCCACGCAATTACTGACGTGATCACGTACAGGAGAGCTAGGGCTGCAGCTAAAGATACGCACAGAAAGAAGAAATCACTTACCCTGTATTTCAGGTACCTCAGCATACATTGACTTCTCACCTTTAATTTCGACACTCAACTCCGGGACCTTCCTCTTCATTATGTTCAATACCTCAGCATCATGGCCTGTTGCATCAACTACTGCCTTAGCCATGACGCCCAAGGGGTCTACGTGAAGTCCAGACAAGGCAACTGCAGTCCACTGAATAACTACGCCAGCAACCCTAGCCCTACCATTTATCTTCCTGTACACAACATCTTCAACTAATGTACCTAGCATTACCTCAGCTCCAGCATCTATTGCTCCTGAAGCTAACTTAGCTATTAGCTCAGCAGTACTTACTGCGTAAACCCCGACTCCTAGCTCCTTCAGCTTGCAACCAAACCTCTTCTAGTATTTCATTAGCTGGCTCCTGAACTATTACCCTAGGTAGTAACATACCACCGCCACCTATGCCACCACTGAATGACAGCTTCTTCTCAAATATTACAACCTTAAAGCCCTTCATGGCTAAGTATCTAGCTGCGGTCAGGCCGGCAGGCCCACCACCTACTACCGCAACATCAATATCAGAGGCCCTAATCAGGAAGTCCATTGACTCCTTCACTATGTGTCTCGTTATTGGTTTTTCATCAACTAATTTTATGCTCATATAATCATATTCCCTACAATCTGTTAAGAATAGCTTATAAGTATTTCTACAAATTGTAAATAAGGCAGGATGCAGTATAGCTTAAGAAACCGTATCTAGCGTTACAATTAAGGTCAGTAGCCCGGAATTTCACTCTCTAATACGACTACTTTCCTAAAGTATTGTTAAGCTGGTGTGCGTCTATTCCCAGCTAATAAGGCTCGGTCAATAACCTTCCTGCATCCAGCGCTGAGGATTACAGTCATAGTATATGAATATATGATATACGGTTTTTATTTTGGTTTCAGATATTTTAATGGGTTGTTTTGTGAGTCCTAAACCTAAGGTCGAGTACTTGAGCAGGCTTGAGAGTGAGTTGAGGGAAATTGAGGTTTTAAGGAGGGAGTTGCTTAGAACTATAAGTATGAGTAGTGACTTGATCGAAAGTAGGCTGAGGAATGCGTCATACGTAATTTTCCTGCTTAGAGAGGTTCTTTTACATGCTGAGAAGAGGGGAATGAATTGGAGGCTGGAACTAAGGAAACTCTAGTTAACATACTTAAGAAGGTATCCCGGGTATTTAATGAGTTAGGCATTCATTACGTACTTGTGGGTGGGTTAGCATGCATTTTATATGGTGTTGAAAGGACCACCCTTGATATCGACTTCATAGTTGAGAAGCTGGATGAGAAGAAGGCTGAGAAGCTGGCTCTTAGGTTGAGTAAGGAAGGGTTTTACCTTCCTGGAAGAGAAGTTTTAAGTGCTTTAAGGGAAGGAGGTCATGCAACAGCAATTTTGAGGGGGTTACTCAGGTTAGATATTAAATTCGCTTCTACGGAGCTGGATCAAGCTTCATTAAGGAACTTTCATGAAATCCACCTTGACTGTACACCTCTTAAGGTCGCTGGTCTTGAAGAAAATATAGCTGCTAAAATAGCTGTTTTAGGTGACCTCAAGGACTTGGAGGATGCTTTAATCCTCATGGATGCCTATAGAGATGCTATAAACTGGGATAAGCTGAGGCGGTACCTGAGCAGTGACCCACTTGAAAAGATCTTGAAGCTTCTAGATAAGATAAAGTCGGTACTCAGCGACGAGGAATACGTAGTAAGGAAGGTTAAGTACCTGAGAACATACATCATGCAGCTGCTGAAGTCCTCCCGCAGCTAATTAGCGCAGGTACTACCCAGACTTCTCAACTACTAGGGCTAGCCCCTTAACGCCCTGGAAGCTCGTACCGAAGACTACGCTTGTCTTGGTCAGACCTATATTTGGTACTACAGCTACTACCCTTCCGTAGCTGGAGACCTCTTCGAGAACCTTACCGAGCTCCGGTAGGTCGTCAACGAAGCTGTCTATGCTGACGTAGTAGATCCTCCACTTAGCCCCATCAAAAACTGTCCTGACTTTCATGGAGCATCAAGAATACTTAGGTCGGCTGACCTAATTAAGTTAAGTGTGGGTTTCCAGCACCTGAGAGCTTATATTGCTGGCTCAGCCTTAATTAAGTGATGCGTCATGACTTCAGTACTGACTAGCGGGTGGTGCGAGCAGAAGGTAGTTGAGGTCACAGGTGTTAAGATCGGTGGCTACCCCGGTACTAACCCCGCACTCTTAGTAGGCAGTATTTTCTACATGGGTGATAAGCTACTCCTAAGCAAGGAAGGGGACATAGATAGGGAGGCTGCTTCAAAAGTAATTGAGGAGGCTCTGTCCCTCACAGACAGCCTAGGCCTGAGATTAGGTCTTGACGTAGTCTTCCCTACCGAGGAGTCTGTGGGTAGGATACTGCCTTTCATTGCTGAGTACGACGTGCCCCTCTTCCTAGACTCGCCGGAACCTAAGGCGAGGGTCAGGGCGTACTTGATGGCTAAGGAGCTGGGTATTGAGGGCAAGAGCATAGCTAATGGAATCTACGTCAACACAGGGAGCGAGGAACTCAGAGCGATCAGTGAGTCAGACGTACACGCTGCAGTCCTCCTAGCCTTCGACCCGGCGAGCCCGGCCACCTCAATGAAGGCTGAGGAGAGGGTGAGGATCCTTGAAGAATCCCTTATCCCCCTAGCCAGAAGAGCAGGCTTAGAAAATGTCCTAGCCGACGCAGTAGTTCTCGACCCAGCCAGCATAGCGATCAGTGCCGAAGCCATATACATGTTCAAGAAGAAGCTAGGCCTCCCCAGCGGCTGCGCCCCAGCCAACGCACTAGGCCCAGCATCTAAGAAGGCACTAGGCACAGACATAATGTATGGTGTGCACGGGGGGGCAGCAGCAATGCTCAGGCTCCACGGAGCAGACTTCATAATGTACGGGCCAGTCAAGAGAATAAAATACGTAGCCCCCACAATCGCAATGGTCGACTCTCTCCTCGGATATATTGCCAGAATGCAGGGACATAAAATAAGTAGAGAGCACCCAACTAGAAAGCTACTAAAGAACATACAGCAAATATTTGCAAGATCTTAAGTACCGAACCTCTTCCCATCAGAGAAGTAGTGATTAAGGTCTAGCATAAAAGTACCTGTAGCAGCATATCTCTTTCAGCATATATTCTTTAAGCTTCAAAATGGAGTACAAGCACTTTTTGAAAAACCGTACATGCAGTAAATCGCATACAGAATTAGGTTTCATGCGAACCTCGAGAGTTAGTAATGGTAAAGCCTACTACCCCTCTTTTAATGTCCCTCAAGGTGTGAAAGCGCGATGCAGCCAAGCAAATGAATACGTAGACTATGTAGTAACATTTATTAGAACTTTAAGAATAGGTTAGGAGTCTAAGACTAAATATACTGCTATACTGCTATTAAGGTAACTATTGAATATAGGGAAAAGCTTCAAAGACTTGCTAAGCTCACAGGCAATAAGAGTTTAGCTGATGCTCCAGATATTATTCATGTTTATCTTAACTATAAGTCACTACAATGATAAAACATTAATAACATGTTATTCATAGAGATGATAATATGTCGGTACCTGCACCCGATTCTGCAGGTGTTTTTACTCTATTAGCTATGAAGTCAAGTCCCAGTGACTCAAGAATTAGTCTAAGAACTTCTTTGCCCCTCATTAAATGACCTCTTAAGCACGTGACAGGTATCTTAAGAGCTGTGTTTAGTACTTCATCAGTAAGGTAGGGAGCGATGACCTCGATCCCTAAACAATTACTGATCACTAGCTCCGGATAGCGGCCATGAAAAGCATATTTAAGTACTAATTTCTCTAGCTCATCACTATGCTTGTAGATCATGAATCGATACCCTATAAACACTTCATCACCTCCTGAACCTGTATACACACATCTACATCCATCATTCACTGCCTTCTCAAGTACTGAGTAAAATATTAAGTCGTTCCTTAATTCTATGACATCGTCAGTAACATTAACACACTTCTTAATGAAGTTGATCTTCCTTCTTATATATTCATTATTTATAGCTATGTAGTTTACCTTAATACCAAGTAACTTCTCCAAACGATTTACATAGGGTAAATCCCTAGGTATTCCGTTAGCATAGAATGATGTGTATGCTTTTAACTCAAACCCCAAGTACTTGGCTAAGGCAGCTATTACCGCCGTATCTATACCAGCACTTAACGCTATACATTCACACCTAGTTTTCAGTAACACATTAATTAATGCTTTACGTAGTAAGTACGCAAATACCTTGCACGGCATTCTATACTTAATGCTGATCGAACTCATTATATCACCCTAGCGATGACGTAATCACCGTACTCTCTAGCTCTTAATACTTCATAAGCGATCTTACTACTGTGAAGAGGGCTATCAATAACTAATGTATGGTACTCCCCATTTTCACCTAGTGGGTCCATACCTAAGCTCTTAACGTGTTCAATAAGTGAATCAATAATACTAATATATATCTCGCGACCTAACCACTTACGTAACCTTCTATCACAACCTATCATTAAGACCTTAAAACCCTCACTAAATATTTCATACATGAGCTCTTTACCATCTAAGCCCCATAAAGGCTCCCTGAGGCTAGCACCAACTTCTTTAGCTATTGACTCCATATATCTTAAATGATCCTCTATATAAACATCACCAGCAACTACTTCATCAACTCCTAACTTCTTAAGTAAATTAACAGTTTCTTCCCATTCCTTACCTCTGCTTAACTTAGCAGTAATTACGGGTATTCCGGTATTAAGTAGTGTTTCTATACTCTTACCTAAATTTAGTAAGTGAGGACTCGGTCTAGGGAAGTCATAGATTAGCATGATACCTAAGTCTATAGGCCAAGACTTAAAAGCCGCATAAAGTGAGTCCTTACCACCTGATAGCATAGCTACGCGCATACTTACAGCCTCATCAATTATTCAAGGATAAACATTTATAGTCATTTGGATAGGGTATCCAGGTGGTAGTACGGTAAGAGATCTAATCCTTACATATAGACCTAGCGAAGCTACGAAATTTATTGAAGACATCAAGGGTTCTAAGGCTATAGCCCTCTACGTCATAGGTTCAACATTAACATCAACGATACCCGGCATTAGCATTGCTGGTGCATCACCTGAGGCAACACTATATACGCCAGCACTTGATGTTGAGTACGTAGTTACTGGTAAGCCATTAAGTACGGACGTCATACCTGTAACACCTGAAGGAATGCCTACGCCAGCAATCATAACGAGGGCATCGTTAAAGTTAATGAACGTACCTTACCTAGTAGTGAATGCTGGTTCATACTTAGAGCCTAAGATACCATATGTAGCTCTACCCTCAAGATGTGTTGGAGGATTAATCAAAGAGTGTAGAGGCCTACCTAAAGGGGTAGCTAGCAAGTTATTTAAGGAATCTGAGAGTTTAGGTGAATTAATTTCTAAAAATGTAGATGTTGTTATCATTGGGGAGAGTATCCCAGGAGGTACTACAACAGCTCTAGGTATACTGGCAGGTCTAGGTTACGAAGCTTGGAGCCTAGTGAGTAGCAGTGGCCCTAAAAATCCGCATGAACTTAAGGAAATGGTTGTTAAAGAGGGTCTTGAAATCCTCAGAAGGAAACATGCTAGAAGTAATGTCTTCGATGTCATTGAGTGCTTAGGGGATCCAGTACATATCAGTATTGCTGGCTTAGTTAATGGGGTGATTAGTAATGACGCTAAGATAATTCTAGCTGGAGGGACGCAAATGAGTGCCGTACTAGCTATTCTTAAGTCATTAAATACTAAGCTAAACAATAGATTAGTCGTAGGTACTACTAAGTGGATTGTTAATGATGTCACATCAAACATAGTTAAATTAATCTCAATAACATGTGATGTACCCATAATTGCATTTAATTTTGATTTCTCAACATCAAATTATGATGGTCTTAAGTACTATGAGAGAGGTTATGTAAAAGAGGGCGTTGGTGCTGGAGGTACAGCTATCGCTGCATCCGTAATTAACGACATTAGCGCTGAAGATATCACCAAGGAGGTTCATGAAGAGTACTCGAGACTTCTAAGTATGGGTGAACTACATGGTAAAGGTAAGCCTCACTGATGATTCACTAATTATAGAGCTTGAGGGTAAA
>JAGGTW010000105.1 GCA_021163585.1 Desulfurococcales archaeon
GAGAAAATAGGGGGAGGCGGAAAGGAAGTAAGGGTTCAGTAAAGACTGTTCAATGCGATCAGTGTGGGAGGTTAGTACCTGAGGATAAGGCAGTATGTGTTACGCGTTGGTACTCTCCGGTTGACCCGCAGCTGGCGGCCGAGTTAGAGAAAAAAGGAGCTATTATAGCGAGGTACCCGGTGACGAA
The DNA here is from genome assembly GCA_021163585.1 of Desulfurococcales archaeon. Classification (GTDB taxonomy): domain Archaea; phylum Thermoproteota; class Thermoprotei_A; order Sulfolobales; family NBVN01; genus B83-G16. Next base: position 188 of record JAGGTW010000105.1, read on the forward strand.
ATGCTACTGTGTGAGTTGCGCAATATTCTTAGGAATTATTAAGGTAAGACCAGAGGAGGAAAGGAAGAGGAGGGGGATCAGCAGATAAAAATACTGGGTTCAATCTAGTAGGGGTGTGAGAATGAAGATTCCAAAGAAGATACGGACGTATTGTCCGCGCTGCCGGACACACACCGAACACTCAGTCACTATATATAAGCACGGTAAGAGGAGGGCGCTAGCAGAAGGTGAGAGAAGGTATAGGAGAAAGCAGGAGGGCTATGGGAGTAAAAGGAAGCCTGAGCAGAAGCGATTCGCTAAGGTCACTAAGAACGTTGTCCTCAAGCTTAAATGCACTAAATGTGGATACTTAAGTCATAGGAGAGGTATAAGGTTAAAGAAGTTCGAGTTGGTTGAGGTGGTGCGCTAATGAAGAAGAGGAAGATACTAATACCGATGCCTAAGTCTAGGTTCATCAAAGTTAAGTGTCCTTCATGCGGCAATGAACAGGTGGTGTTTGACCACGCAACCTTCCCTGTGCGGTGTCTAGTGTGTGGTACTGTCCTTGTTGTACCTACGGGTGGTAAGGCGAAGATACTAGGTGATGTAGTTAAGATATTAGGGTAAATTTAGGGATTAATGTAGTTTAGTTGCTTTTAAGGAGGGTTAAGCATTGGTGAGAAAGCGTACACCCTTACCAAGGGTCGGAGAGCTTGTCATAGGTGCGGTCAAGAAGGTATTTGATTATGGTGCTTATTTATCATTAGGTGAGTACAATAATATTGAGGCGTACCTGCCGTGGTCAGAGGTGAGTTCAAAGTGGGTTAGAGATATAAGGGACTTTGTTAGGGAGGGTCAGCGCGTTGTTGTTAAGGTGATTAGAGTCGACCGAAGGAAGAGACATATAGATGTATCCTTAAAGCGTGTTAACCCCTCCGAGCAGAGAAGGAAGCTTCTTGAGTGGAAGAGGGCACAGCGGGCTGAGAAGATTCTGGAGATCGTAGCCAAGAGAATAGGTAAGAGCCTCGATGAGGCGTATAATGAGGTTGGGTGGAAGCTCGAAGACTACTATGGTGAGATATATGCTGGACTTGAAGAAGCTTCATACAGAGGTTCTGAAGCACTGCAGGAGGCAGGAGTTCCAAGTGAGTGGTACGAACCTTTACTGAATGAGGTGCGGAAGCACATAAAGATAAAGAGAATTAAGATTCAAGGCGTGATCTACTTACTGTCTCTAGCACATGATGGAGTAGAGAAGATCAAGAAAACCTTGGCGGACCCCCTGCAAAAGATAGCTCTTGACGAGGACACTAAAATTAAGGTGTACACTATAGGAGCGCCTAAGTACAGGATTGAAGTGACGTCAACGGACTATAAAAAAGCTGAGAGAGTGTTGCAAAGTTACATAAAGCAGGTTCAGAAACTAGCAAAGTCATTAAGTATGGAGTTCAGCTTTGAAAGGGAGAAGACATAATGAGATTTCTTCTTAGGAAATGCCCCAGATGCGGCACCTACACACTGAAGAGTGTGTGCCCCAGATGTGCTTCCCAGACTAAAGTAGCCCATCCAAGCAGATTTTCCCCTGAGGACAGGTATGTAAAGTATAGGGTAATAGCAAGGGAGGTGTATAAGGCCCGGGAGCAGGCTAATGGTGCTTAACCGACCTGCCCTACCAGGGCTTATCTTTAAGCCCTAACTTATAGGCTATGAGGTTCGTCAGTGGATGCAGGACTAGGGTAACATATACTATTATTGCTAACTCTGTTAAACTCAGGGTGAGACCCACCAGTATATCTAGGTTCAAAGCCTTAACCAGAACATACGCAACCAGAATAAATGACAGCTGGTCCATAGGTATGAACGGCTCTCCGGGCGGTATATTGAGTCTCCGCTTTATGAAGGAGTTAAGGGCGTCACCAAACATGGCCCCAAAGCCCATCAGTCCGCCATAGACAGTCCACAGCACGTTACCCAATACTGCACTGTATCCTAGTCCAACAATAAATCCGCCAGCGACTCCCAGGATTAGACCTTCCCACGACTTACTTCGCCCTAGGATAGGTCTGCCATCTATAAACCTGTGGTCTAGGTCTACTGGTGTAGGCTTTTTCACGATCTTCCCAATGGCCAGTACAGGTAAGCAGTTAGCTATGAGGGCAGGCAGAAAAGCTATTATAGCCTTAACTACCGCACTATATATGCTGGGTGTTTGTTCCAAGTAGTTCAACACCTTCATCACCTATCTTGAATTTTAGGGTGAGACCCGCTATCTCGTTGGGTGCCTCAAATATAAGTTCTCTACTTCCAAGCCCTTGCTCATCGACTTTTCTAATGTATGCTATGACGTCGGTCCAAAAGCTAAGAACGCTTTCACCACTGAAGCTCAGTTCACCAGCTTCTCTAACCTGTGCAGTGATTATGATGTATGAGTTCGAACTTCTATGTATGTAGGCTAATAAGGCCATGACCGTATTAAGTAACCTATTAATTATAGTACTTTCTAGGACTTCAGTTCTGTAGAAATTGTTTATTGTGTCCACCGCAACTGCTGCAATACTATCTTTACTATAATATATGTCCAGGACTGTGTCAAGAAGGTGGCTAATGTTCACAACATTAATGAAGTAAGTATTATTGCCGAATCTATATCTATTTAGTAAATGAACATATGAAGAACCCTCTGTACTTATGTAAAATAAGTTCCTAGATGGTGTGTCTCCTGATATTTTGCTTAAGAGCCATAGCACTAAGTTTGTTTTTCCGCTTCCTGCAGCACCATATATCAGTACTATACCGCGACTGAGGGCAAGCTCCTTTAAGGTATCAGCGCCCATTCCAGTACCATCATATATAAAATTTCTGAAGAATAAATAAGACAACTGGTGGGACGGCATACCATCTATTGTGGCTAGCGGTAGCGAGCAGTACTTAAAGATATGTGTGTTCATTTATGACCCACGTTTGCTCAGAATTTTTAAGGAATTAGCCAAGGGTTTTCCGCTTAACTACAGTATACCTGACACATTAAGTGATATAACGGGCTATGACGTGGCCATAGTTGACAAAGAAGCACTCCGAATGATAGGTAGTGGTACCTTACGTCAAAATAAAAACTGCACAGTGTATGTAGTGGGGGATGAAGAGGACTTAATTAGGGTGATCCTACGTGTTATTTCAGGTGGAAGTACAGATGTGCAGCACATCATCGCGGGCGTGGATCTCGGCTCAAAAATAGCTTACGCTATACTTGCTGACGATATATTAATTAGTGCTGGCGCCGTAATGGCTCTTGATGAATTCCTAAATATTCTGACTAAGTTGAAAAGGGCTTTAAGACCTTTAAGAGCGGTAGTCAAGGTAGGCTTACCTAGTTCTGATGCGCTCTACCAATTACTGTTAAGGCTACTTGAGGGTGTGACAGCGTCCGGATATGAAGTATACGTAATTGATGAGTCAAGAACAACGTTGAAACCCCTACCGCAATTTAAAGGACTCAAAAACGTACGGGTTACCAAGGACATAAGTGCAGCTATCAATATAGCGCTGAGGGAGGGTGGAGTGAGGATTTTTTACAGGGAGAGTAAAGCTTAATTTCAGTACTACGCCAATGTCTCCTGTCTCTCTGCACTAATACAGCTATTGAATATATTGGCTAATAACTCCGGGTCAAGCGAGAAAACCCTCTTGCCTTCTAGCTCTTCTAGCTTCTCCCACCTGCAGTTCCTCAGCTCTGGTATGCCTTCTAAGCACCTTCTCAGAATCTTACGTGCAAGTTTTCTCCGCTGACTAAAAACACACCTTACGAGATCCTCATATATATCCCACTTCCTTCCCCACCTCTTTTTTCTTGAGAGAAGAACAAGCGATACGTCCACTTCTGGTTTAGGAAGAAACTCATCAGGAGAGTACGTGCCAATTAATCTGACATCCATAAATGTCCTCACAAAAACAGTGAGTCTGCCATAGCTTCGAGTACCTGGTGAAGCAACCAGCTTCTCAGCAACTTCTTTTTGAAGTGTCATTAGTGCGAAGTCATAGTCGGACTTAACTATTGCAGATATGAGAGGGCCCGTTATATTAAAAGGCGGGTTAGCGCACACACCATCAGCCCTAATGGAGGATGCGCGTAGAAATGTGAGTCCATCACCTAATATAATTTCAACGTTAGGATGCCTTCCTAGTACTTTTCTAGCAATGTATGCTAGCCTAGGATCTATCTCTACGGTGACTACTTTTTCCGAAAACATGCTAAGAATTATTGTTAGTGTGCCTATTCCCGTTCCTACTTCAAGGACTTTACTTGGTTGCAGCTTGCGTAGTGCACTAGCAAAATCTGAGGACAGTTTACAACCCCTCAAGATGTGCTGACCCAGCCTCTTCGTTAATCTAAGCATTCTCCCATACTGCCTCAAAATTCTACTTAGTTCAAAGCATAGATCTGAGGCAACCATACCTACACTGCACCACTTCTGGAGCCGTTAGCCCATGATTACTTAATACCTATAAGTCTTTAAATCAAGTATACAGATTATAGGGTAGCGGTGTTGACGACGGATATTGAGTTGACTAAGAATTCAATAATAAGAATAGTAGGGCCCGCACGAATTGACGTTGTTGAAGGCAGGATCTTAATTGTAGGCGCGGTATATGGGAAGGGCAGTAGTATAGTAGTTCATAGTGTTCGCAGTTATGGCATGAAGGTCCTTGAAAGCACCAAGTTAAGAATTACTTTAGGTAGCAACGCACGTATTGAATATCCTAGTAGTGGCGAGGAGGTCATTGATGAGTGGCTGAAGATCGCTGAGGATGTGACTAGATCAAGGAAACGTCCCATAATAGCTATTGTGACAGGGCCTGTTGAATCTGGTAAAACTACACTTACTGCCTTCATAACTAACTACATGATACAAAAAGGTATGAAGGTTGCATTAATAGAAGGTGACATAGGTCAGGAGGATCTGGCACTGCCAGCAACTATAGCTATGGCAATGCCAAAAAAGACGTTCGTGTGGCAGAGGGAGCTAGTTGCTGAGTTTTTTAAGTTCATAGGATATACAAGCCCTCAATACTGCTATGGCCTAGTAATTAAGGCGTTAGGTGACCTACTTGCGAAGGCTCTGAGCATGGGTGTTGAAGCAGTATTAATAAATACTGATGGATGGGTGAACTCACCTCAGGCACTGGAATATAAGTTGAACTTAATCAGGTGGCTAAGGCCTACACACGCCATTGTTCTGGATAGCTGTTTAGCTGAAGTATTTGAGTCGGCTGCCCCTAAGCACGTAGCAGTCATAAAGGCACCTAGACCTGCTAAGGTAAGGGCGAGGAGCAGAGAAGAGCGGAGGAAGCTGCGTAGTGAGGCATATATGTCGTATTTCAAGGGCGCCAGAGAAAGAACACTCAGAATAGATGAGGTCAAAGTCATAGGCTCCTGCGTACTTTCAGGTAAGAGAATCGAAGCTCAAGAACTCCTGAATAATCTGCCGCTAAGTACTGACTTTCTCAAAAATGTAGTTTACGCGTCCTTGTACGGAGGTTTACTTAACCTGGTAGTGAAAGGGCCTGTTAAGGACGATGACACTTCCTTCAGTAAGCGGGAGCTAAATATAGTCAGAGAAGATGACTTTAGAGGGTACCTAGTTGCTATACTAAACAGTGAGCTGGAAGACGTTGCACTTGGCATAATAAAGAACGTGAACTTTAAGGAGGGGATAATAAAGATTTTAACCCCTTGGAGCGGAGAAATCTCGGCATTAATCATGGGAAGAATTAAGCTGACAAACAATTATGAAGATTTTGTTAGGGTTGGGAGATGCGTGATCTGAGCGAAGTAATCAGGTACCTTAGGTCTAGGGGTGATGTAGTAGAGATCAAGAAGGAGATGGAACCAGAGTTAGAGCCAACAAAGTATATTGTTGAGAGTGACCGTAAGAACCTGACATTAATGTTTTCTATCAAGGGCTCCAGCATCAAATGCGTTGCAAATGTCCTTAGCGGAAGGAGGAAGCTCTATGAGTTACTAAAGGTAACGAATGACGTTGAGGCCTACAGTAAGATTATATGTGCTTTAAGGTCAAAAGGTAAAATTAAGGAAGTAAGTTTCAGGGACTCCTATAGGGAGGTTGCTACTTCACTGAAAAACATTCCTGCAATAAAATTCTATCCAGAGGATGGTGGAAGGTACATAACATCCTCTATAGTTGTAGCAGAGACGCCTGAGTACAACTCCTATAATGCTTCAATACACAGGTTGATGGTATTAGGTGATAGGCAATTAGCGATTAGGCTTGTCCCGAGGCATCTTTATCACATAGTTAATGAAAATAAGAAGGCAGGTAAGGAGACACCAGTAGCTATAGTGATTGGTGCACACCCCCTTGCACTTCTTGCCGCATCACTATCTCCTCCATATGGGGTGTTTGAGCTAGAGTTATTTGAGCACCTATCGGGAGTGTGCCTTGAGATAGCCAGGACTCCAATATATGGTCTCCCCATTCCGGCTTACTCATCAGTAGTAATTGAAGGTAGGGTCACCGATGAACTCGCAGATGAGGGACCTTTCCTGGATATTCTCGGCCTTTATGATAGAGTTCGGAAGCAGCCTGTGGTGGTTGTGGATAAAATATACTTTAGTAAAGAGTGTATGCCCTTCCATGTAATACTGCCTGCCAGCAACGAGCATAGAATACTAATGGGATTCCCTAGGGAGGCACTAATTTGGGAGGCTGTGAGGAAGGTGGTGGCGCAAGTCAGGAAGGTGAGGCTGACTCCAGGAGGCGGTTGCTGGTTACATGCAGTAATATCTATTAGGAAGAATATGGAGGGTGATGGGAAATCAGCAATTATGGCGGCATTCGCTGCACATCCAAGCTTAAAACATGTTGTGGTGGTAGACGAGGACGTAGACCCTGATAGTATCGAGGAGATTGAGTGGGCTATTGCGACGAGGTTACAGGCAGGAAAGGGATTAGTGATCGTAAGGCATGCTAGGGGATCTACACTAGACCCGAGTTCAGCAGACGGTGTTACTGATAAGATCGGTATAGATGCCACCGTGCCGCTTGGTAGGGAAGCAATATTTAGAAGACCTAGGACGTCCTAAATTGACGGTACTGGGTGCAGTAAGTCATGTATCTCACTAAGGAAGAAGAAGCTATGCTTAACGGAGAATTTGGTGAGGATGTCGAACTAGCTATTAAAGTTGTAGTAAAGGTTGGTGAAGTCTTAGGGGCTGCGAAACTTATTAGTGTCGTGCACGCACATATTTCCGGTATCTCGTATTTTAATATCTTAGACTACGGTCTGGAATTCATAGAGCACTTAGGAAGTACGGGTGCTCATTTCAGAACTTTTACTACTGCAAACCCGTATGCGGCCGTTAATGCCAGTTTTATTGGCAAGCACTTTAGTAGTGAGGTAATAAGTAAGCAAGTACGTATAGTTAATGCACTGGAAAGGATGGGTGCTAAAGCATTCACATGCGCACCATACTATATTAGGACCCCTAAGGAGGGCGAGCACCTGGCGTGGGCTGAGAGCAATGCAGTACTATATGCAAATAGTGTGTGCGGTGCGAAAACTAATAGAGAGGGCGGACCCTTATCGCTGATGGAGGCCGTAATAGGCAGGACCTACTTTGGTGGTGTTCACCTTGATGAAAATAGAGTTCCGGAAGTTACCGTAACCGTCAATGCCTTAAAAAATGAGTTAGAGGTGGCTGCTGCCGGGTACATTATCGGTAAGTACTTCCCTACTACTATACCGTATGTTAGGGGATTAAATCATGGTTACGAATATTATCTGAAGGCTTTTTTGGCAGCGTTTGGAAGTAGCTCTAACTCACCCATGGTTATTTTAGAGGGAATTACACCTGGTTATAAGAGGCTGTTAAGCAGGGGGAGAGTACGTAAAAACGAGAATATACCAGTAGCTGAGGTACGCGAGTTTATTAAGGAGCACACCAGGGACGCATGTAGCAGGGCGTTATACGTCTTAGGTTGCCCGCATCTATCAGAAAAAGAAGTTCAGGATATAGTAAGCTACGTGATCTCTAGAGGAGTAATAAATACCCAGGATAAGGAAATGTGGTTAATAACTTCCAGTAGTGTAAGATTAAGTAGTGACTTGAAACTGAAGTTGCTAAAATATGGTATTAAGGTTTATGAAGATGTTTGCCCCGTTGTTACAAAGCTTAGCATGATAAGTGTAGATTGCGTTATTACAGACTCAGTGAAGGCTCTGCACTATATTCCTAAGCTGGCAGGTGTTCCGGCATTCCTCTTGGACAGGGTATCCATAATAAAGACCTTCACCAGAGGTGGTTCCTTGCTTGATTAAGTTAAGAATTCACCCTATTGTGGAAGGCCCCGGATGTTGCTCTGAGATCGTATTATCTGAAAAACCAGTGTCGCTCTTAGGTGATGTAGATGTCGAAGGTGGTATAGTAAGAGGGGTGGGGGAGGTTAGTGGTAGGATACTCGTAGTCCCAGCTTCCGTTGGAAGTACCGTTGGGTCATACGTGCTTTATGCGTTATCTAGAAATGGTAAAGCACCAATAGCTATAATTACTTCTAGCATAGACCCTATAGTAGTTACTGGAGCAGTAATAGGTAATATTCCGCTTTACCGACTACTCGAGCCATGGGATAAAGCTAAAAACATATTGAGGGGTGTTAAGGAGGGTTGCATAGTTAAGGGTGAGTACCTTGTCGTCGGCTAAGGATGCTTTACGAGGTTACTTAATAGCTATAGAGGGACTTGATGGTTCAGGTAAAACAACCGTTGCTGAGTATATGGTGAAGGTTCTTAGTAATGCAGGATACAGAGTTATCTATACTTATGAACCTTATCATAGGGTGTTTATAGAGATTCTCAACTCTGTTGGGGAGCAACTGGGAGCTTTCTTCGAAGCTTTGGTTATGGCTGCAGACAGATACTATCACATTAAAGATGTTATAGAGCCTGCCTTAAATTCTGGTGCTATTGTGATTACTGACAGGTATTTCTACTCTTCGCTAGCTTATCAAGGAGCGAAGGGTGCCGACCTTGGGTGGATCAGGGAATTAAATAAGTTCATAATACCGCCGGACCTAGCCATATATCTTGACATAGATCCTAGGGTAGGGCTTCAGAGAAAAGCAGGTAAGCCATCAAGGGTTGAGTATCTGCAGAGCAGTTTAGAGGTTCTGAAGAAGGCCAGGGAGATATACTTGCAGATGGTTAAGGAAGGCGAGCTAATTTACGTGGATGCGTCGCTGACGCTGGTAAATGTTTTAAGAAAATGTATTAAATTGTTATGTATCAAGCTAGGTATTCATTGTTTAGGGGAGGATGACGCTCAATAGCAGAAATTGTTTATTACTTCATTTATAGCCTCAGTAACTCTAGCTATCACGTTCTCGGTGGCTACTCCATCAATAAGTAAATTTCTGAATTCTTCAGTGTCTATGAGGCGACAGCCCCTACCGTCCCTGACTACATCTACCCCTAGGTCTAAGTATGTTACTGAACCATTAGGAAGTAATTCAGGTGGTGTGTTTATATTTATGTATAATCCCTTCTGGTCCGACATAGTGCTGGAGTAGTAGCTGTGAACTATATACCACTTACCTTCAGCTATATGTGTGAGTGCTATATCTCCTGGCTCCTTAGGTGCGTTAAAGCCATCGTACGTGCCCTTACCTTTAATCACTCTCTTAATCACTAGTTTTAATCCACCATCGGATGCAGCGACATCTTCAGTTGCACCTTCGCCTAGTAAAATATCCTTTTTATACAGTGATTTATGGTATATTCTAATGTCCTTCTTTAATTCAAGTCTCTTCGCTATCCATTCCCTCACCCACTTCTCTAAGTTTGATTTATTGATATACTTAGCGAATGTATCTATAAGGTCGACTACACCTTCATAGGAATTCTCAATAGCTCTTAAGGCATGGTGAAATGGGGCAGTAGGGAGTACATTACTTCTAACATTGTCTAAATATTGTTTTGAGGCATAGGTGAGTTCTAGGAATAGCATGTGTTCGCCAGTATATACTATCTCCAGGGGTTGAGCCTTACTTAGCTTCTCCTCTACCTCATGCAGGAGGTCAATGAGTTGAGGGATTTCATTCATTATGCTCTCAAGTGATGCTTCGTCGGCATTGCTTCTCCACCTGATGCTGTAGCCCCTCCTGATGTACTGTGCAGATATGCTCAGGAGCTCGGTTATCCTAAACTTATTTCTAATAAAACCGCTAAACGACACGCGTGAGCCCCTACCCACAATAGCATATTTACCTACTACCCTAACCCTGCTTGAAACAACCAGTTTTTCACTGGGCTTAACAGGTGCTTTCACTACCGTAACACTTACTTCCTTGCCTGAGGAGCAGCCTGATTCATCCACTAGGAGGGCTTCGCCAATTGGTGATTCGACAACGCACTCTCTATCAGTCTTACGGATGATCCTGGTTTTGAATGCTGCATAAAGCCCAACCTTGGGCTTTAGCACTAGCACATCCGGTATATTACTGATTAGTATATCACCTATTATGTCAACGCTCTCAGGAAAGCCCAGAATTAATAGCTTGGACGGGTCGCTCTCATCAGTCTTTACTGTTACATCCGCAGGTTCGCCTCTTCTCTGACTTATACCCAGTCTTTTCGCTATTTGCTCACTAACGTCAACAAGCTCCACACCATTATCGTACAATATTTTTGATATAGCAGTTGCGTAAATACCTCTAACTCTAGCCCTTACCTTCATGGTTCAATACTCCTCTACACCTCATCTAGCTGCCTAGTCCTTAACTGTTGATAACACAGCCATAATATTCCAGATCGTAGTGCGTGCGTGCATAGGCATGTTCGGGTCCTGACTTATTTCATCTAAAACACTTACAGCATTCGCTGCTCTAACACCCGGAGATAAGGACATGTCTTGCAACATTCTTAGAGCCTCTATAGCTGCCCTCCTAATGTTTCTCGGGACACTTGAATCACCAATTATCTTATTAAGTAATCTCACAGCTTGCATTATTTTAGCTTCATTCAGTGACTTCACATCTACTGGGGGTTGCGGTGCCATTACTCACACCCAAGAACTAGAAAATTTCTGGA
>JAGGTW010000128.1 GCA_021163585.1 Desulfurococcales archaeon
GCATCACCACAGCCGTACCTACAGGAGCTAGCTGACCTATGATGACGTTTTCAGTAACGCCTCTTATATAGTCAACCTCGCCTCTAGCGCTAGCATCAAATAAATGTTTTACTGTCACCTCAAAAGCAGCTCTAGCAAGCACGCTGGGCTTTTCACCAGCTACACCGTGCCTGCCCACTTGCCTCACCGTACCTGACCACGTCATTATGTCCGCCACCAACATCACGTGCCGTACGTCGACATCTAAACCCTGCTCCTTTAAAGTATTTATTATCTCCCTAATTAATGCCTCACGTGCAGCCTCAATACCTAAGACGTTCTCGATCTCATGTATGCTATTAGTTCTTGTTTTCGTCGGGTCCACCCCGTCAACTCTGAGCACCGCACCTAAGTTGCTGCCATCAGTTATTAACACGTAGTACTCCTTACCCGTCTCGGGGTCCCTACGCTTTTGCGGAATAACCTTCTTAATGTCTTTAATACCTTTCAGCTTTGTCTTAAGAATTCTATCCCTGAACTTCTGCGCCTTAATCACATCGTAGCCCTTAGGCATGTCTATCACAATAACGTACGGGTCCTCGGGGTCCTGCTTTATCTTGCCTGCAAGTGTTTTACTCTTTGACAAGGTCTTAACTATGTCCTCCCTAGTAAGTCCCTTATCAACTAACATGTCTGGATCCAGCCTTACTATTAACTGCAAAGCTATGAGGTCTATATCAACACTCTCTACTACATTCTCCAACTTAGTCATCTCTACCTTTCTCGCTATTTCAACAGCCTTCTCACGAACATACCTGTATTCCTCATCTAAGTGAATCTCCATCATTGGTGTTTCAGGCGTCCTCCTGGCATCAACTAACTCTATAAGCCTTGGAAGCCCTAAAGTGACATTCAGCTCACGCACGCCAGCATAGTGGAAGGTTCTTAGAGTCATCTGAGTACCTGGCTCCCCTATCGACTGAGCTGCCACAGTACCAACTGGTTCCCCAGGTTCAACAAGCGACTCCATGTACGTCCTGATTACGTCATCCCTTATCTCGATCATTTCGTCCTTGCTGATGCTGAGCTCAACACTCTTATCGAATAAAGTTGTAAGTAGTTCATCATATATTTTCTCAGGCAGTACCTCCTTAGCTAGCTCAGAAACCTCAATAACCTCATGTGCCTTGCCAACGTACTCTCTCAGCAATCCCTCAAGCACCTCAAACTCAGTAACTTTCTCCGAAACTACTACACGGGTTAACTTCTCCCGTATGATCTCCCTAAGCTTAGCTGGCAGGTCTTTAGGAACACCCTTCAATACCTCCTCTACCAGTAGCTCAGGCTCCCTAACCTTAGCAATAATTTCCTCAACTTTCTTCTTAGCGACAGCTTTCTTCTTTTTGACCCTTCTCTTACCCTTCTTAGTACGCTTCTTAGTCTTCTTTGATTTCTTAGGACTCATTTCTTCCACCCAACATGCTTCTCAACTATTCTTTCAATATTGACTGCTTTTCCGAATGACGTGTTCTTGGGGTCTACGCCATCCTCACCGTACTTGAATTGTATTAGATGCCCGTAAACAGACCTCACGGTTCCGTCATACTCTACACGTAAGTCCTGCAGGGCATTTATTAATCTTCTCTGCATATAACCGCTTTGAGATGTTCTTACAGCAGTATCTACCAGTCCCTCCCTACCTCCTGCCGCATGGAAGAACATCTCTATCGGTGAAAGACCTTTGACGAACGACCCTGAAACAAACCCCCTAGCTTCAGGACCTATATCACCCTTCTTGAAGTGAGGCAGTGTCCTCCCTCTATACCCTCTGTGAATTCTCTGACCTCTTACTGACTGCTGCCCTAGCATGGCAGCCATCTGCGTTATATTTAGTGTAGAGCCCCTGGCACCAGTCTTAGCCATTATGAACACGTTATTGAACGGGTCAAGGTACTTCGTTGCTCTCTCGCCTGCCTCATCCCTAGCCCTAGATAATACCTCCAGTATCTTAATTTCTAAGCTCTCCCGCAGAGTTCTGCCTGGAGTTGGTTCTAGCTTACCTTCTCTATAGAGCTGGATCAGGTGCTCTATCTCCCTCCTAAATTTCCTAATAACCTCCTCGATTTCATCATAAGCACCTTCAGGTATCATTATATCAACTATACTCATAGTAAAGCCTCTCATCTCTATGAACCTTAAAAACAACTTGAACGCTTTGTCCATGAAGTCCCTACCAAAGGAAGAACCATACTCCTTAACTATGAAGTGCAGCAGCGACTCAGGCTGCTGAGCACCAATAGCTGCCTTATCCAGCACACCAAGTAGTAATTTACCTTTTTTAACCACTAAGTAGGAGTCCCAGAAGCACTCCTCATCAGTACACTTCAAGTTACCTGATGAGATCTTGGCCTCCTTAGAGAAATTGAAGTTGTCCGGCAGGAGCAGACTTATTATCTGCTTTCCTGACCACGCCTTGACAGGTGACAGGACCGCTGGCTCGGGTATCTCACCAGAATAATTTATGCTTGCAAGTAGGTCAGATACCTGGTCTTTAGTAAGGAGCGTCACCTTAGACGAAAGGAGGTAAGCTCCGCTGATGTAGTCCTGTATGCCTCCGATGATAGGTCCTCCATACCTTGGTGATAGTATGTGCTCCTGCACAAGCAGGAGCATCTTTGCCTCTGCCCTAGCTTCAATGGTCTGAGGTACGTGGAGGTTCATTTCGTCTCCATCAAAGTCAGCATTATATGGTGGGCACACGGCGAGATGCAGCCTGAACGTACGTCCTGGCAGAACCTTAACTATGTGAGCCATAATAGACATTCTGTGTAGTGAGGGCTGCCTGTTAAACAGCACTACGTCACCACTGATCAAGTGCCTCTCAACAATGTAGCCCGGCTTCAAGCTCTCTGCAATAGCTTTCAAGTCCTTAATAAAGCGTAGATCTATCCTCCTGCCTGTATTATCTATTATGTAGTTAGCGCCTGGATAGCGGTAAGGTCCATTAAGTACATATCTCCTCAGTTCATCTATGTTCCATGGTGTTACACGCTCAGGGACTGTCAGCGTCATAGCGACTTCTACTGGAACACCAACCTCATTTACACTCAGGTTCGGGTCCGGACTAATTACTGTGCGTGCTGAGAAGTCCACTCTCTTACCTGACAGATTACCTCTAAATCTTCCCTCCTTCCCCTTAAGCCTCTGTGCGAGTGTCCTTAATGGCATTCCTGACCTTCTCTTTGCTGGCGGAACACCTGGTACTTCGTTATCTATGTAGGTGGTTATGTGGTACTGCAGCAGCTCCCACAGATCCTCAACTATAACCTCAGGTGCGCCCGAGTTTATGCTCTCCCTCAACTTCTCATTAGTCCTTATTATGTCAACTAGCTTGTGTGTGAGGTCATCCTCAGACCTGATGCCAGTCTCAAGCAGTATTGACGGCCTTACAGCAATTGGTGGCACTGGCAACACAGTTATAACCATCCACTCAGGCCTAGCATACTCAGGGTCGTACCCAAGCGCTCTCAAGTCCCTGTCAGGTATGCGTTCAAGCCACTCCCTCACCTTAGTAGGCCATAACCTCCCAAGAGGGCCCTCCTCAATAAAAGTTGTTGGCTTCTCTAGCCTGATCTTAAATTGCTTCTCCCCACAGTGCGGGCACTCCATAGCCTTAATTGCCTTCCTCTTAACGAATTCTGTAAGACTCCCTGCGAGCTGAGGCCACCTCTCCCTTAACCTCCTAAGCAGGTCCAGATACCTATCTATCTCATCGTCAGATATCTTGAGTCTACCGCACCGCCTACAGGTAGCTCTGAGCAGGTCATATATGTGCCTAACAAACCCTATGTGAATTACCGGCCTAGCAAGCTCTAGGTGCCCGAAGTGACCAGGACACCTAGCTAAAGTGTTTCCGCAGGTACCGC
>JAGGTW010000112.1 GCA_021163585.1 Desulfurococcales archaeon
GTACGTTAGAAGAAAACTGAATGTTGAGGTAATTCTACTCCCCTAATACATCGTCACGTATTAATAGGTCGTTCTCCTTTAACTGCTCTTTGATACTGAGACCGTACTCCTCAATAAGTATCAGTATTGCTGCTTGCGGAGGAATTATACCCCTCTCTGTAATTATCGCATCTATGTATTCTGGAGGTGTAACATCGAAGACAGGGTTATATACCTCTACATCAGGCTTATTTTTAAGCCAGTCTCTGCTCACTACCTCGGTAGGGTCTCTGACCTCGATCGGTACCAGCTCACCTATCACTGTTCGCGGGCTGAATTTATAGGTTTCAGCAGCTACGTACGTCCTGACTCTCGCCTCCTTAGCGACGAGAGCAACAAGTGAGGTACCTATCTTATTTATTACCGCTCCATTAGCAGCAACAGTGTCTGCACCGACAATAACTTTGGTTACTTTCTTCATGAAGTACCTGACTGAGGAATCAGGTATTAAAACTACATCTAACCCCGCATCAGACAATACCCTAGCAGTTATTAGTCCCTGCAGCCTAGGCCTAGTTTCTTTTACGTAAACCTTATTCACTTTACCAAGCTTATGGGCAGTTACTATAATAGAGACAGCTGCCGTGCTGTGGCAGTGCGTCATTACGACGTCGCCATACTCCAGTCTCTTAGCCCCCAACTCGCCAATCACTTTAACAGCATTTTGAGAATACTCGATAAAGTAATCGGCGGTTCTTATGACTAGGTCTCTCGCCTCGCTCAGAGATGCTGGCTTAGCCCTCCGGAGCCTGCTGAGAACGTATGAGACAGCATTTGGCAGTGACACAGCAGTAGGTCTCGCCGACCTAATAAAGTCAGCTACAGTATTAATGTATTCCATAAATTCTTGAAGGTCCTCACCTTCAAAGTTTCGGGTAGCAGTAGCTAGTGCTTCAGCTGCAGCTCTCGCGATCTTACCCGCACCCCTTATTTTCATATTTTTAATGTCTTCCCTTATTTCAACGACTTTACGCGGTATCTCAAAGCGATGCATGTGCACTCACCTCCCTCAGCAACTCACTTATTGGTCTTAACTTAGGTGGCCAGCCATGCAGATCACGTACGATGAAGGGTATGGCCTGTGGTGCTACTAAACCGTACTCAGTCACTATTGCGTCTATGTACTCAGGTGGCGTAACATCAAATAAAGGCTCCTTAACAATTACTCTACCAGCTAAGCGATTAAGTTCTTCTTCAGGTACCAGGAGTTTAGGCTCACTCAAAACAACACCCTCTATTAGTTCTCCAAAAACTGTTTCATAACCGAATTTGTATGTACCTGCTGCCACGTACGTCCTGACTCTCGCCTCCTTAGCAGCTAGTCCAATGACTGACGTTCCGACCTTACTTATTACTGCACCATTTGCTGCTACAGCATCAGCGCCTACGATAACCTTTGATACCTTCTTCATGACGTACCGAACAGCTGAATCCACTATTAACGTAGTTTTTATTTTCATTCTACTAAGTACTTCAGCAGTATGGAGACCTTCACTAATAGGTCTGGACTCAGTAACGACTACACTAAACTTTACTTCCCGCTCAAGTGCCTTGCTAAGAAGTTTTATTACGGTAGAACTGTATGAATGTGTCAGGATAACATCGCCATCTGTTATCCTTCTTGAACCTAGGGTAGCGACAACCTCCTTAATTTCCTCAACTTTCTTTTTTATCTTACTGATAATTATGTGAGCTTTGTAGGTTGCTTCATCTGCACCCACGTTGTCGAGTAGCTCAACGTATTCTTCTAAGAATTGTCTAATTAAGTTGATCATGACGAGCGAAGTAGGGCGTGCTTCCATAAAGACTGGGATCCACTCAATTAAGTACTTACTAAGTATTCTTGGGTATTTTTCGGAAACAAATTTTATAGCATCGAGAACCTTGTATGCTGCCTCTGTTGATCCTAGAATACGCCCACTTCTTAAGTCGCTTACAAGTTTCTCACTCATGTTGTTTATGTTTTTGTCAAGTAGTGACGTCAAAATTATTCCCATGATTAAGATCGGGTGCATAGGTAAATTATTTTACATAATTCTTCATTGATTAAATTCAGGTGTTAAAAGACTCTGATGTAGTTTTAACTGCAGCCGACTTCCTTAAATGAATTAGGTGCTTTTACTTAGCATTAGCTAGGGATCTGAAGGCAAAAGCGCTAACTATTGATGATTTAGTATATTTAAAATTAATTACTTCGTCTGATTCCAAGAGTTACTTTCTTACCTTCAATATTCCAGTCGGCAGTATACATATCTGATTGTACCTTATTAATTATGCCTTTAGCTCTTACCTCACCAGCTATGTAGCTCTTAAATTTCCCTACAGCCTCAATCAGATCGGAATCTGAGGTTTCAATACCAACCACTATATATTCTTCAATATTGAGGTTCATTTTATTCCTCATGACTTGTACCCTTCTTATGATTTCCCTAGCCAAGGCTTCCAAGTAAAGGTTGCGACTTAACCTCCTAGGTATGCAGACCATATAATCTTGAGAATCCTCAGTCACGTATTTCTCATCTACACACCTCCTCTCGTCAGTAGTAATGACTACGTTCTTTGCATTACCTAAGAATGCTATTGTGTCAATAACTTCCTTAAGTGAGTTTGCCTTAGACTCATCTCTTACTACAACTATGACCTCACTAATTGGCCACCTCAGCTTTATGCCTATGGAGTTCCGTAGTGATGCAATAGATGACGATATCGAGAATACCGTTGCGAATACTTCTTCTAATTCGATATTTATGAATTCCTCCTGAGCCTCCTCCCACTTGCTTAAGTGAACGCTCTCCTCAATGTCAGGCTCTAGCACTTTCAAAAACTTCAGCCATAGTGCTTCACTAAAGTGCGGTACTATGAGAGAAAGGGCCTTCGAACTCTTCCTGAGAACGTAGTAGAGTACCGCATAGACTACGTATTTATCATCATCCTCCTCCCTCCAAACTCTAGGACGTACAAGCCTCAGGTACCCGTGACTCAGATCTTCAATAAAGAAATTGATTATCTCACGGGATGCTTTATGCAGCTCATACTTCCTCATGTACTCGTCGAACTTCTTAATTACAGTATTCACCCTTGATAGAATCCACCTATCTTCAACCTTAGTCTTATCGATTAAGCTACTTAACACATGTACTTTAGGATCGAACTTGTCTATGCGCATGTAGGTAGCTGCAAACCTAAAGATGTTCCATATTATGTTCAACTTACTCAGAGATTCCTTAACTTCATCTTCATCAAAGCTGAATGGGTCGCCGGGCGGATACTTCGTCAATATGTAAAGCCTAACTGGGTCAGCACCGAATTTATTAAGAAGGTCTTTGGCCCATACTACATTACCTAAGTGCTTAGTCATCTTCCTCCCGTACTTGTCGAGTACCAGACCCTGCATTAGGATTTCCTTGTAGGGAGCTGACTTCATGAGTAGTACCGAAGTAACTAGCAGTGAGTAGAACCACCCCCTCGTCTGATCTATGCCTTCAGTTACGAAGTTGTAGGGGTATAACTTCCTAAATAACTCTTTATTTCTTATTCCGTCTACACCAGCTAACCAGGCAATACCGCTATCTATCCACACATCTACAACATACGGCTCCCTAACCCACCCACTGCAGCCGTCAGATCTCAGCTCTACTTTATCTATCCACGGTCTATGCACTAAGTAGTCATCACTAACACTTGGTAACTTAACAGCTCTCTTCTTCAGTTCCTCTATACTGCCTATGACGATGACCTTCTCCGGGTCGTCAATGCACTTCCAGACAGGTAGGGGTGTTCCCCATATCCTAGATCTTGAAATGGTCCAGTCCCTAATATTAGCCAGCCAGTTCTCGAATCTAGCCCTTAGTTTTTCAGGGTAGATCTTCACAGTTTCTAGTGCCTTAAGAAGTTCATTTCTTAAACTCTCTACTTTAAGGAACCATTGCTTGTCAGCTCTATATATTAGTGGTGTATGGCATCTCCAGCAGTGGGGGTATGAATGCCTTATCGTTCCTGCATGAATAAGTAGTCCTTTATTCTTTAGTATGGTGATTACTTTATTGGAAGCAGTATCTACGTCAAGTCCGCTAAAGACGCCTGAATTGCTGTTGAAGACCCCGTTAATTTCCACATTACTAGTTATGGGTAAATTATACTTGAGACCCACCTCAAAATCCTCAGGGCCGTGTCCAGGCGCTATGTGAACTAGACCCGTACCCTCTTCAAGAGACACGAAGTCGGCAACTATAACCTTGTGTGCATTAGTGTGTTCTTTATGCACGGGTACCTCATCCAGGAGAGGGTGCTCGTACTTAACTCCTTCAAGCACTGAGCCCTCGAATCTCTTCACTACATTCCAGTTTTTCAGTCCCGCCCTATTTAGCACATCATTAATAAGGTTCTCTGCAATAATCCATAGCTCACCATTAACAGAGACCTCGCAGTAATTGCCTTGAGGGTGCACAGCAACAGCTTCATTATCTATTAAGGTCCAGGGCGTCGTCGTCCATATTACTAGGTATTTATTAGGACTGCCTTCAACCTTAAACTTAACGTAGATAGATGGCGACGTCTTTTCCTCATAGCCCTGGTCAACTTCCGCATCACTAAGTGCTGTCTCACACCTTGGGCAGAATGGCAGTACCCTGTACCCCTCGTAGAGCAGTCCATCCTCCCATGTCTTCTTTATCAGATACCATACATGCTCTAGATACCTCGCCTTCCTAGTCTCATAAGCATTCCTCAGGTCCAGCCATAAGGCTATTCTCTTAGTTGCATAATCCTCCCAGAACTCCAAGTAGTAATTGACTAAGTTATAGCACTCCTCAACGAATTTTTCAAGACCTATTTTTTCACTTATTTCTTTCTTCCTCTTAACACCTAGCTTCTTTTCTACCTCAACTTCAACTGGAAGTCCCTGCTCATCCCATCCTGCCTGAGCCCACACATTGTAGCCCTTAAGGCGGTAGTACTTAAGGACGAAGTCCTTATAGATCCTACCCCTTATGTGGCCTATGTGCGGAAAACCATTAGCAGTAGGGGGGCCTTCTAGAAACGCAAATACCGGTCTGTCCTCACTCCACGACCTCCACCTACCTGGAACGTCTTTCTTCTCCCAGTATTTCTGTATCTCCTTCTCTAGCTCCTTTATCTTCAGAGCCCCCAAATCAATAATTGACACCATCAAGAAGTTAGAACAGCCGTTTAATAAGTGTTTATGGGTGGATGCCCCGTGGGGATCCCCTACTCATTCCGAGCCAGTCAGGCTCCGTCATAGGGGTCTCCTCCTTAGTTACTCTATATTAAGTAACTAATAAATAATTGCGGTAGTGTAGCAGCTACATTAATGTTTTTTGAATGATTAAAAAGTGAGTTATATTACGGTGACAGCTCAGTTACTTTCTCGAGACTAGGAATAACGAAATCTAGCCCTAATTTTTCTAGTGTAGACCTTCTCGGTATGCCTCTATGATCCCAGCCCCTCAATTCGTAGTACTTATCAAGTAGTGTATGATATTTATCGATCTCTAATTTAGCTCCAGCAAACGGTCCTTTAGTCAGAGACTCTTCAAACCATCTCCTAGGCGGAATGTCTAGCTCCCTGCTCCAGTCCAGCCCCGCAGCCAAGTACTCTCGCACCCAAAACGCTCTTATCAATGTATATATTCGGTGTGCAATCGTGTAGATGTCGTCCCACGTAAATGCAACTCCTGTAGCTGCTTTAAGTAGCTTAGGGTAGTACTCGAGGTCGAGACCAACCTCAACCCAGGGCAGTCTGCAGGTAGTTAATGACTCGAACATGCCGCCACGAATATTCTGCATCCAGACAAGTTTTTCTGCCTTCTCCGGGTTGTAACTGAGCCTGCCCTCCCTACCCATCTGTATTTCAACAGATATTAGCCATGCGTCCTTGTGGTGCGCACCTATAGGTGAGGTGCCGTACGCTAGAGCCATACCTGGAGCCGTATGGCAGTCGTAAGCAGATACTTCAAGACCCTTAACGTGTATTGCAAACCTAGCAGCATCATCACCTAGCTTCTCTGACGCGTACTTTACCCCCTCAGCTAGCAGAGCACCTACTCCCTCTCTCTCAATAATTTTTCTGACTAAGTCGACAGCTGCTCTAAAATCACCCCACTCTATTTTTTCGTCTATCAACTTCTTTTCCGCTGCCTCCATAGCAAACGCGATGTTAGAGCCCAAGCTAATCGTGTCTAGGCCTAAGTCGTCAGCCAAGTTGTTCAGATACGACACCTTGTCAAGGTCATCTAAACCTATGTTGGAGCCCAGCATTGCGACGTTTTCGTAGTCGAGTTCAGCTTTAGTTACACCCATGTCAGTTCTTGCCTCAACCATCATGCCGCACGGCATATTGCAGTTAGGGCAGCCTTTCTGAGAGATCTTCATTTTTTCCATAACGTCCCCACTAATCTTGTCAGCATGCTCGAAGACACCTTCTCTGAAGTTATACGTCGGAAGTACGGAATTAGTATTGGACCAGATAATGGTGGCCATAGTACCTTGCCTAATCCAGAAGTCGTAGTTCTTGGACTCCTTGACCTTTTTGAGGGCCTCTGAACCAAGCTTTATTAATTCACCTCTGTCTGCTGGCTCAGGAAGTTCATCACCCCTAACGACAACTGCCTTTACCTTTTTGACACCCATGACAGCACCCATTCCTGGCCTTCCAGCAGATCTTCCATACTCGCTTAGGACTGTAGCGTACTTAACCAGTTTTTCGCCAGCAGGCCCGATCAGTAAGGTACCCACATCCTTACCGAATTCTCTGATAAGCTTATCCTCTGTTTCATGAGTCCCAAGACCCCATAAGTCATCAGCACTTCTAAAGTCTACTTTACCACGCTCTATGTAAAGTACGACAGGTCTGCGCGCAGCTCCCTTAATCACTATAGCGTCATATCCTGCCTTCCTGATCTCTACAGACGCTTTAGTACCGATATTTCCGTCTCCGTAGCCGTTGGTTAGAGGGGACTTAGCAGCAATAACTAATTTCCCTGATGAAGGTAGTGGGTATCCTGTTAGCGGTCCAGTAGCTAAGATCAGGCTGTTATTAGGTGAGATAGGATCTGTACCGGGCTCTATGAGGTCCCATAAAAGTCTTACTGCAAGCCCTCTACCGCCCAAATATGTGGGTAAGTAGTCTTTGTGGATGCCGGACTCGCTGAATTTTTCGTTGGTTAAGTCGATAATCAATAACTTCCCGGACCAACCATGCATTAGGAATTCCCAAAATCACTTCATAAGTAAAGATTAAATACTTACCTCAAGGCGGAAGACTACAAAAGTTTATGAACTTTACCTTACTTTATTTTGAGGGAGTTTCATGGGTAAGGTACCAACCAGGCTGGTTAGTTGGGAAGACATTGTTGAATGGTCAAGGGGTTTAGCTATTAAAGTTAGGGAGTCGAATTACAAACCCGATGTGATCATAGCGGTGGCTAGAGGAGGATTCGTACCTGCTCGACTACTGTGTGATTTCCTCAATGTTGAGAACTTAATTTCTATTCAGAGTCAGCACTGGACTGAGGCTGCTAAGGCAGCGGAGAAGGCTATTATTAAGTTTGCCTATGAATTAGACCTGAGCGGGAAGAAAGCGCTTTTGGTTGATGATATTGTTGATACTGGAGAGTCACTAATATTAGCTAGAGACTTTATCTTGAAGCACTGGAAACCTGCTGAGCTTAGGATAGCTACTCTACAGTGGATCTCGCCTGTTGCTAAGCTAAAACCTGATTACTACTACATAGAAGTAACTGAGTGGATATGGTTCCAGTACCCGTGGACTAGATTAGAAGATACTTTTCAGTTTATGAAGAGGATGATCAGCGAGGAGGGCAAGCATAAAAAAGTCTGGTCATATGATGAATTGGTTGGGAAGTTCCTTGAATGGTATGAAATAGATGTTGGTGAAAAATACTTTAGAGAAGCTATTAGATTGCTAATTGAGGAAGGTATTCTAGAATTACATGATGATATGTACTACTACAGGGGTTAGTGAGTTAAGTACCTGCGGCTGTAGCGTAATTAAGGGGCGGGAGGATTGGTGCGAGCTTGCCTTCTATTTAGTTAACTATGATTAATTGCCCCAAGACGTCCACTATGCGTCAGCTAGGAATGGTCTCCTTAAGCCTCTCCTCAGCTAAAACCCTAGCTTCTTCTAATATTTTTCTTGCCTCACCTTCTGCTTTTACTGTATAGCTGGGCTCTCCAAGTGCTGGTAA
>JAGGTW010000047.1 GCA_021163585.1 Desulfurococcales archaeon
AATATGGAAGCCCCTATACCTAACATCAACTACGGTCTCTCCCTCAACGTATAGCTCGAAGTACTCTGGCTCGTGGAGAGCTGGGTGGTACGGACCCACCGGTATGCCGGGCCTCTCAATCTCAATTAGTGATACCTCCTCCCTCTTTACCGGGGGAGGCCTAATTCCGTACGGGACGTCCCTTCTTAGTGGATATAGGCCGTCAGGCCAGTCATCAGGCAACACGAGCCTGTGTGTAGGCCTACCACTCAGATCTATACCAACTAGATCCCTGAACTCCAGCTCACACCAGCCCGCACCAGGAGCTATGTCAGCAATAGTCGGTACCTTTACGTCGTCCTCAGGCACTGGAACCTTAATCACTACGTTTGCGCCATAATTGTCAAGCCCTAAGATGTGGTATACAGCGTATATACCTGCTACTTCTCTCTCATCGCATCCAGCACAGGTCCTCACGTAAGCATCTAAGTCGTCGTGAACTACCTTAGCGACGTTCCTCAAGTACTCGCGCGGAACCTCAACAATTATATTCTCCCCCGCAGCTCTGTAGACCTTGATGGGAATGTCAGCAAGCTTTTCTTTAATTAAGGACTCAACGTAAGCTAGAGCTTCCTCACTACTTCTCTCTATTTGTTCCTCACCGTGCTTATCGATCATAGTCCAACACCTACTAAAGTGGTTGCGGAGATTATTAGTACTGAATATGTGGAAACCAAAGCCTTAGTAGCTAAGTCGACCCTAGATCTACCGAGCATAACTGCTACGATACCGTGAATTATCCACATAATAATGGTCAGTGCAGTAAATACCGCAAATAATGCTAATGGATTAAGCACCCTTGCTAGTGGGAGCGTCAGAGCGAGCGCTGAAAGCGTTGCGCAGATAAATCTCTTCATAAGTATTGAGTAAATTGCTGTACCTAACGCAGGCCCGCTGAGTTCAATTAATATACCTGAAGCTAGCTCTGGCTCCGCCTCGCCTATGTCGAATGGTATCCTACCTGAAGCGACGTAAGCTGATGTTAAGAGGAGTATGAGTACTGGCACGTACGACGGCTTAATAACTGCTTCGGGAATCTTAGAAAATGAAGTTAGTCCCGTACTAACAAATATTAGTATGATAGCTGTTATTAGCGCTACTTCATTAACTACGCCTAAGGCGAACTCCCTAAAACCCCCTACTACTGCGTACACATTATCTGAGACAATTGAAGCAACTATAATTAGTCCCTGAATGCCTGCTATGAGAACAACAAGAAACGGTGCATTCAAACCTGAGAAGAGCGCGAAGGGGATTCCAGCGGGGATAACTAAGAGAGCTA
Source organism: Desulfurococcales archaeon (assembly GCA_021163585.1). Lineage (GTDB taxonomy): Archaea > Thermoproteota > Thermoprotei_A > Sulfolobales > NBVN01 > B83-G16. Next base: position 1,322 of record JAGGTW010000047.1, read on the forward strand.
GTACGCAGAGACCCAGCATCGTGAGCACAATGAGAACAAGCGGTAATGTTGTAGGGGGTAGCACTAGCTCTTTACAAAACAGCTTATGTATGTCATACCAAGTCTGCAGTACGGGCGGACCTACTCTAGAGTGTAGTTTAGCCTTAATCTTCCTCTCTAGGGAATCAAGTATAGGTGCTATAAGTAAAGCAAATACCACGAAAATTATTTGGAGGCTAGCGTAGAGCATACATCAACACCACCATAGCTGTTAGTACCATAGTTAGGAGTAGGCCCATGTACATTGAAGACATGAAGAGTGATTCTTCAGTAGATCGCTGAAGCTTAGAGAAAAACGAGGCGAGCTTCTCACCTGAACCAATAAGAAATTTCTCAATACGTGAACCAACCAGACGCAGGTTAATTGCTGGACTCGGCGCATGAGCAGTAAGAAATTTCTCAATACGTGAACCAAGCAGACGCAGGTTAATTACTGAGCTTAACACGTACTTCACAAAGCCATCTTCACCACCAAAGGACCTTAAGTACTTATGCAACCTCACGAGCTTCTGAACTATGTTGGACCTTACATGACTCATGGCTTAGCACCTCCGAGCCAGGGTGCCTCACGTCTGACCCTCGTGAGAGTCTGGTAAAACCCTAACATTGTTATAGCTAGTATCATGGCAGTCATAGCTAATATGAAGTAGGCCTGGAACAGCCATGCCTTAAGTGTTGTTAGGGGTGTAGGAATCACTAAAAGTGCTATGAATGCAAATGCTATGTTAGCTAGAGCCATAGCCGCTTCTGGCACAATCATGTACTTAAAATTACTTGATGTCTTCTCTATACCTACCTCCCTAGCAGGTACCTCAGGTCTACCCCAATGAGCAAGTAGGTACCTAGTACTGTAGCCTACCGAGAGCGCTGCACCTATAGCTACAATTACCAGCATAACAACATATAGCCCTCCTGAACCCACATTCTCGGCTATGCTCAAGAACATTGTTAATTTAGATAGAAAGCCTGCTGTAGGTGGTATGCCTATTAGCGAGAGTACTGACACCAGCGCAAGCAAAGAGAGAGTAGGCGCAATCTTAGATATGTACCCTAAGTTCTCTAGAACTCTCGTACGTGCTATTGCCTCTACAATACCTGAGTCAAGGAAGAGAGCTTCTTTGAATATTGCGTGAGCTATGATGTACATATATGTTGATACGATGAAGGTTGGGTCGCCACTAAGCACGTACAGTCCTATCATGACACACATAATAGATGTATATACCGTGGTGCTGTAGGCTAGTATCCTCTTGATATCGGCTTGCACCAGTGCCTGAAGTCCACCGTAGATTATTGTTACGGAACCGAGGGTGATGAGAGTCCATGAAAGCCATTCAGGATTTGCGTCAGTCATTGAAAGAACTCTCAATATACCGTAGATCCCCATCTTAACCATCATACCGCTTAGCAGTGCTGACCCAGGAGCTGGTGCTATCGAGTGCGCCTCAGGTAGCCAGAAGTGAAGAGGTGCTACTGCTGCCTTAGCTATAAAGCCTACAATCACTAAAATCGTTATTGCAGGATGGAAGACGCCCTTAATGAATAAGTTGTTAAACGGTATGCCGAAGGCGTAATTAATGCTGGCTAACGCTAGCAAGGTCATTATCGATACGTCAGCAGGAATCATTGACACCAGTAGGAACCTAAGTCCTGCTCTCCAAGCCCTCTTGGAGCCCTCCATTATAGCCTCATATATTATCACGAAGAAGCCCACTACTTCAGTAGCTACCCAGAATACAACAAATTCTATTAAGTACCTAGAGAAAAAGAGGAGAATCATTGTTAGGGCAAACAAGTCGATGTACAGCTGAAGTGAGAGATTACCGAATTTTGCTCTAGCATAACCTACGGTGTATAAGCTCGCAAATAAACCAAGAAACGCAGCTAAGAAAGTAAATAAAGCACTTAACTCATCAACCAGCATTACGAATCCAAAGTACTGCGCAGCCACTATGCCTAGGGCAACCACGTAGCCAAGAATTCTGAGTATATTACCTAGCTTTAGCGCCCTAGAAGAAATAATTGAACCCGCAACTATAAGTAGGGAGAAAATAGCTTCTACCAGGTACCTTAATCCATCACCGCTTATGTATGCCGCCACAGCAGTCACCCCGCCATATATCACTTACTGCCGGATGCCCCCTGTGTTTTTCTTGGTACCTCACTTACTCAGCTCGTACCTAAGGCCAATTACTTTTGTAAGCGATCTTTTTTGAAGTAATTCAATTACGTTTTCCGCCTTACCGTAGAGTATTGCTTCTGAGGGACACATTGCGTAACATGCTGGCTCAAGTCCATGACCTCTTAAGTCCTTGCACAAGTCACACTTAATTGCTGTCTTAGTCACGCTCGATAGTGAAGGTATGCCAAACGGGCAGGCAGCTAAACACGCTAAACACCCGATACACTTTGACTCCTCAATATATACAGCCCCATCATCATCTTTCCGCATGGCCCCAGTAGGACACGCGTGAATACATGGTGCTTTACGGCAGTGGAAGCATGATATAGGCCTCGAAAATCCCTTAGAGACTTCGAACAGTTTTATGTATGTTACCCCTGAATTGAGGAAGGAACACACTGCCTCACATGTTCCGCATGCTATGCACCTATCATAGTCTATTGCCCTAAGGAAGCCGAAGTCCCTTACAGCCGAAGTATTTGGATCGACCTTACCCAACATGAATCACCCCTAAATAACTGCTATCACCCACTTCCCTGCGTAAGCCTCTTACTCGTTAAATACAGGTGCATATTCATAGCAGCATTTAACCCCAGGAACACAGCATTACCTACCTTACTTGGCCCACTAACTACGTCACCAGCCGCAAACACCTTCTCATTACCTGTTCTATACTTCTCATTGACCAATATCCTACCTCTTCTATCCAGCTTAATGCCTAAGTACTCCTCTTGAGCGGGTGGAGTCGGTAGTTCGCCAATAGCCACGATAACAATGTCTGCTTCAAGAGTAAACTCACTGCCCTCAATAGGTATGGGCCTAGGCCTGCCAGAAGAGTCCGGCTCACCTAATCTCATCCTAATGAGCTCTACCTCCTTTACCCTGCCACTAGCATCAGCTATGATCTTTTTAGGTAGTGCTAGCTCCATCCACCTGACACCTAGCCTCCTTAGCCTATTTATTTCAAAGGGACCTGCAGGCGCCTCATTAATAGTCCTCCTATAGACTAAGTACACCTCATCAGCACCCGAGAGCAGGGACTCTTCTGCTGCATCAATAGCGCTCAACCCACCACCAACAACTATTACCTTCCTAGCCTTCGAAGGCTTGTGCTCGGAGTACCCCATGCTGTAGCTTCTTAGCAGGAAGAGATACTCAAGAGCCGTATAAACACCCTTTGAATCTTCCCCAGCTATATTCATTTTCCTCGATCTCCACGTACCAGTAGTTATCAGCACTGCATCATAGCTATCCACCAGCTCCTTTAAGTCAATAACGTTCTTAATGAATTCATCTCCCTCATCATGCCTTACTCCATCCTTTTTGAATACCTTGGTATTAAGGGTAAATTTCACACTAAAGTTATCCCTTAAATCTTCAAAACCCTCCATAACGGACTTTATACTAATTCTGAAAGCAGGTATCGCGAAAGTCATTAACCCGCCAGGTAAGGGGAGCTTATCGTACACATCAACCTCATAGCCTTGACAGACAAGATATCCTGCAGCAGCAAGACCTGCAGACCCTGCACCAACTATCGCAACCTTACCCCTGCCGTGAGGCCCTGCACTCTGGACCATTTCTTTCTTACACATAAACGTAAACTTCATCCCATCACCGCCTCACACTTAATAGAAAGAAGGGCTAACGAATTTAAGTATAACCATTCCCTGTCCAATACTCCTCCGCTATCGATATAAACATATCGTTGCTTAGTACCTTTAAATTTAAATATATCAAAGTCAGGTAACCCCCTGTTTAATACATGTTTATGCAATATCAAACTCACCCCTGAAGTAACCTAAGCAAGTCCACTGCCGCACTAATGTACCTAGTTACGCCAGCTGCACTAAAGGATGTGTCAGCAACCATAATCAACTCCTTCAGTACGGGCTGAACAGCCACGCCCAATACTACGGATGCAGCTACTAGCAGAACTATAGGTATAACTGCTGTAAGAGGCTCACTCTTAATCCGAAGACTTACCTCCTCCCTCGGTCTCCCAAGCCATATAATGTACATAAACCTTACGTAACCCAGCAGTGATATCCCGGTTATAGCTACCAGCGCTACAGCACCAATAATGTTGCCAGCATCCAGCATCGCCATAAATAGCGCATACTTGCTGAAGAAACCAGCTAACGGAGGTATCCCGAATAAATGGAGAACACCTATAATAGTCCCTACTAGAGCTACCGGGTACCTCCTCCCGAGCCCTGCCAGCACGTCTAAATTCCTGCTACCTGTTGACATAATGAAGACTCCAGAAGTAAAGAATAGAAGTGCCTCCCCTATTGAATTACTTAGGACGTGATAGATCACTGCACCTATCGCGAGTATTCTTATATTTTCACTAACAGCTGATGTTCCTACCGAGAGCCCCATGAATATAAACCCTACGTGACTTATGGCGCTATACGCTAAGAGCTTCTTCACATCTTTCTGAATAGCCAGCAGTAAAGCACCTACAAGGGCGCTTGCTAAACCAAGTATGAACAGTATTGTCATTACTGGAGCTCTTATGTTCATGTAGGTCCCTGTAGCCAGCAGTGAGTCAGGCCCGAATATAGTGTACATGAACCTCAGAACAGCGTATATTCCAATACTGTCTATTACAGCAGCAAATACTGCTGAGACGGGGGTTGGAGCCTCAGGATTAGCGTCAGGTAGCCAGAAGTGGTTCGGGAAGAGTGCGGCCTTGAACGTAAACGCCCAAAGAGAAAGGGCTATCGCAACCGCAGCACCCAGTACGGGGTTCCCGAATAACGAACCACTCAGCTGATTAAAGTAGTGAACCACCTCTGGATTTGAAGTAACTATCCACGGCCTCATTTTAAGTGCTAGGTCAGCCATATTTACAGTGCCGAAGGACCCGTAGAGGAAGACCAATGCCAGGAAGTACATCGTCGTAGCCGTAGCACCAACGAGCCCGTACCTTATGGCTGCCTCAAGTGCCTCGGGCTTAGACCTGAAAAACGCAACCAACGCGTATGCAGCCACAGATAGAACCTCGATCATGACGAAGAGGTTGAAGGCGTCTCCAGTGTACACACACCCTATTGAGCCTGCAGTTAGCCCAAGCATCAGCACGTAGTACCACTCAACGCCGTCGAATTCCCTCATGTACCAGATACTGTAGAGGACTGCAAGGAACATTATTGAAGCTACTAGCACACCGAAAAACGCACTAATGGCATCTACCTCATAGACTATACCAAGCGGTGGTGGCCACCCACCGAAGAAATATATTACGGTGCCATCTCTCCTCACAATTAGTAGATTAATTATCGAGAGGACTAACGCTACAGCAGTTACTCCGGTGGCGTAAGCGTGATAGAAGACCTTAGATTTTATTTTGAATGTAGCCAAGGGTAATATGAAAGCAGCTATCATTAAGAAAAGAGGCAGCCCACCTATCGTTTGATCTATCACTGCTCATCACCTCAATCAAAGATTTTCTTTGAGTGCTCCTCAAAGACACGTGAAATAAATTCTCTAGCCTCCTCAGGTTTAACCGTCTTAACATCAATCCAGTGGACGAATAAGCACTTCTTCTCCTTATCGACATCTACGACGACAGTGCCCGGCGTATTGGTTATTGAGTTCGCGATCAACGTCATTGCATAGTCTGTGTTAACGTAGTAGGGCACCTTAACTATGCCGGGATTTATAGGCATCCTAGGACTTACAATCCTCTTAATGACGTCTGTGTGAGCCCTCACCTCATCAATAAGCATGTACCTAAAGAAGTACTTCACAGCATGACAGGCCCTTAATGGATTAAGTGCTTTAGCTGGCTCAGCAACCACGAACGTGCCTGTGAGGGCGCCCACAAGCACTGCCGCCGCACATGCCGTCAGTAGGTCGTAGGGTGAGACTGAACCTGAGAATATAATGTATATTATGAAGGTTAGTATGGCTATGGCTACAGAGGCCAGGACTCTCTTCACCTTCGCTCACCTCTCATCTTACTTATTAATCTGACATCAGTAGTGCCGTAGGTTCTGTAGATCTGCATTATAATTACTGCAAGAAATATGATCACTGCTAGACCGATGACTATGGCCGTTAGAACGAGGGCCTGAGGCAGGGGGTCAACAGCAGTAGAGACAAACCTCGCTACCCTCTCCGGAGTGGGGGGTAGCTCCGTAAGTACTGGTGGCTTAACTATTGAGCCAGGCGGCCACCTCCGGTACCCAACAAGTATGGCGAATACATTAGCAGTATCCGATAGTATTGTTAGCGCTATCAACTTCTTTATAAGGCTCGGCCTAGCGAACATCCCATAGAGTGACACACCCATATTCACAAATAACGATATGATTACTATACCTGTAAGGTATGCTACTAAGTGGAAGTCACTACTCATGTCTGTCACCCTTCATAACTGACCTTATCTCCTCTTCATGAGTCAGAACCAGAATGAACGTAAGCGTCAGTCCAGCAGCAACTGCGAGACACTCAAATATGTTGAAGAGTATTAAGGTGCCACTAACGAGCATGCCGTCCAGGAACGCTGGTACGCCTACTGGCGCATACGCTTTCGGCTGATTCTGAAATATGAAGCTCTGGCACCCCACCAAGAGGCCGAGAATCAGAACCAGAATCGACGTCACAGCTATCCCGAGCAGCCCAGCGCTTCTCAAAGCCAGCGTGCTTCCCTTAGTAATCCCCATACGGATCGAGTACTGAAGCGAGAAAACAACGAGGACTAAGAGTAGGATCACCGCCGCCGTAGACCCTCCCTGGAAGCCGCCACCAGGTGTGAGGTGCCCATGCAGTGCTATAGCTACCGCCACAGCAATAACTATCGGTAATGTTATCTTGGTGACGGACTTAGCTATTGGTGACATACCAACCTCATCCTCACTGATAGGGACTTCCCTACTCTTACTGGAGGCGTAGACTCCCCTGTAGATAGCTACAGTACCTATTATAGCTAGGTAAAGCACTGCAGTCTCAAAGAAGGTGTCAAGGCCTCTGAAGTCCCAGACAATAGATGTTACTGCCTCAGGTGACATTACTGTTAGATTACGTGTCCAAGGATTGATAGCTAGCCAGAGGTAGAGCTTAGCCAGTAACCTCAAGTCTCGGGGTGGCAGCGTTGAACCCATAGCACCCAAGGTTACCGCGTAGGACAGGACCAGGATGAAGACCACTATTGCGACTGCTATGAGTGCTCTCTCATACTTCATGCTTAACCACCCTCATATCTCTCGCTCTTCTTGATAAGCACTATGAACACCGCAGGGTACAGTCCTACAGCTACCGGTATGTACACTAGGACTATATCCGGCGCCATGAGCAGATAGAATATGATTGCGTACGCAGTACTCTGCAGTGCTGAGTAAATGACAGCTGTGAGTAGGTCTCTTTCTGTAATAGCTAAGTATGTAGCTACGGTTGAGAGAAGAGCTACTATAGCCATTAGCGTAAGAACCAGTACCTCCACTACTCCCCACCTCGTGACTCCTCCTCCAGCATATCCACAACTTTAGGCTCTACGGGAACCGTCTTCGACCTGTGTGTAGCCCTAGCAAGTACGTGAGAGCCTGCAGGAGCTATAATGAGTATTAGCACTGCAGTCACTACAGCCGCACCAGACATGAACCACCTGTAGTAGCCCAGGAAGTCGCAGCCAGCCGCTATCAGGGCAGCACCTAATATAGGGACTACGGCACCGCCTATGGTACCTACCGTAGCTGCATGCAATCTGACGAAGAAATTAGGGAACCTAAGCATTCCTAGAGCCCCCATCAAGTCACAAAAAACGCCTATAGCGACTAGAACTTCACCTATGATGACTAGTACCCAGTCCACTACCTCGTAACCAACCAACCTAATCACCCATTTCTCCTGCTTCAAGGTACTTAGCTACGTAGACGTCTAGGGCGTAGACCCATAGTGCTAGCACGATAGCTATGGGAACCAATATTGGGGTTCTAAATAAAATACCTAGGATGACTAAGAAAGCCGCTAGATCGAAACTCAGTGCGTCGACAGCCAACACCCTGTCAGATATGCTGGGTCCCTTAACAACTCTCACAACATAAATTAAGAACGCCGCGACGTATACCGGGATGATGCACGCTAGGAAGGTCACCACATGCGCTTCTAGTGACATGCAGATGTTCCCATTAGTAGAGTTAAGGAGAGGATTTAAAGTTCACGCTTCAGTATTTTAAACTGTATAAGTGCAGGAGGTCAGTAGTAATTACTGAGCAGCCAGATATTACCTATATAAACCTCTTTTAACCCTGCCTTC
>JAGGTW010000109.1 GCA_021163585.1 Desulfurococcales archaeon
CAACCCCACGGGCTACCAACCACCCCTTATGCATAGATCTTCCAATGCGTTGCAAAAGCTTACAGACCTGCCTAGGAGATGACACTTGAATAACTCCATCAATACATCCCACGTCAATCCCTAGTTCAAGACTTGATGTAGCCACTACGGCATCCAGATTCCCTACCTTTAAATTTTCTTCAACTTCCTCTCGCTCACTACGTGAGAGACTGCCGTGATGGACGCGGACATTCAACCCTTTAGTCCTCAGCTTAGCTCCATAAAACTCCGCTTCATCCCTTGTGTTAGTGAATATTAGTACCCTCCCGTAGTTCCTTATCAATTTAGCTAGCACAGATACATCATTCAGCTTACCTGCTGGAGACAGGGCCGCTACCCGCAACTCAGCTTTTCTTGCTCTGAATATTACTGCCTCCTCTACTATCTTACCTGGTGCTAGTACACTCTTAGCCAGGTTCACGTCCCCAATACTTGCTGAAAGAGCAATTCTCTGATAGCTTCCGCAGACCTCCTTAAGTCTCTCTAGATTGACCAGGAGCTGAGAACCTCTCTTACTGCCCATGACCTCGTGGAATTCGTCAATAATAACCCACCTAACTTTCTTCAAGTGGGAACGCATCCTGCTATTAACTAGTAAGTACGCTAGCGTCTCAGGGGTAGTTATCAGTATGTGTGGCGGCCTTTCTGCGATAATCCTTCTTCTACTTTGTGGTGTATCACCGTGCCGTACAGCAACATCTATTCCTATGTTAGTGCATATCACACTCAACCTCTTCATTAGATCTCTATTCAACGCCCTAAGTGGCGTAATGTATACTACAGCTATCCTCTCCAAATATCCTGTACTTAACATTTTAGACATAACAGGTAGTAGGGCTGCCTCAGTCTTACCGCTACCGGTTGGCGCTACAATCAATGTGTGGCGGCCTGAAAGCACCTTAGGTATAGCCTTCTCCTGAATCTCAGTAAGTTCTTCATAACCAGCTGACTTCATCGCTTTCCTCAGTTTTCCATGCAGCATCATTAGGGACTTCGACATCCGCCGTACCGCCATGCCTATCAAAAACTACAAGATTTAATACTCTTTGTACTCATACTGTAACGATGATTAAGACAATAAGCAGTGACTTGACCTATGCCGCCATACTCACAGTCGTCAATACGGTACTCCTCGCCATAATAATGCCGTCTGCCAGCCTAACACAATTTACGTACTTATCAAACACGATTGTTTTCCTCATACTCATAGCCTTTCTGGGGTACGGGTTAGGTAAGGTAGGTGACGGCGTGCTAATACTTACTGAAGTGTTATCAATAGCTTTCGTTATAGTGTATATCGGACAGTACGCTTATGTATGGTCATTCATTAGAGATCAGTTAGTGTTCTCCCTTTTGATCTTTTCGGCTGGGGTGTTCCTAGGATCGTCATTCCTAAGAAACATACGCTTCGAAATTAAGTCTCAGTTAAGTAAGGAGTTCATAGACTGTAGATCAGCCGCAATGGCAGCTGCTGGCATAGCTGGCTTCACATTATTACTTGTCTATATAGCAACTACAATAAACCGGTTCATGGGAGCACACATACTTATACTCTCTATAACACCGTTTGGAATTATATTCAGCATACTTAATGGGCTGATCTTAGCTATAGTGCTAGGTGGAAAACTAGTCAGTAAGCTGACGCTGACGGTACTTAGCTCTTTCCTAGTTTATCTGTCAGGACTATCAACACCCCTGGTAGTAACGTTGGTAAGGCGTAGTGGGTCAGAGGCGCTAAGTAGTAGGAGGGTAATCACGATAGGCAACATAGTTAGAGTTCTGAGTAACTCACAGTGGGTTAGGGGTAGAGGTAAGCTTAATGTAAGCATAGAGCTTGGGAGAGAGAACAACCACATGGTGATCGTAGGTGCAAGCGGTACCGGAAAGTCAAATCTTTGTAAGAAAATTATTTCCCAGCTGAGACACTACAGCATACCAGTCTTAGTCATTGATGTTCACGGAGAATATAGGTCTCTGGAAGATGCGAGAATTATAACACCACTTACTGATTATGTAAATATTCTGGATACCATGGGTAAGTCACCTGAAGTGAGAGCCAGAGAGGTAGCCGATTTAATATCGAGTGCTTTTAGGTTAGGCAACGTCCAGAGGCTTGCTTTAACACAAATTATTCTAGAATTGTATGAGAAAGTAATGAACCCTACTCTCCAAGACCTTAGAGAAGTTGTTGAGGACTACTTGAGTAGCAGTAAGGAGCTAGGCACATTCGACAGAGAAGTACTGAGGTCTATCTTGCCTTACATAAGGTCCCTGGTGCCCAGCGACAGACCTGTAAGATGGTTTCAACCTGAGGAAGTACTTAGCAGTAACATCACTGTAGTGGACTTAAGTGTAGTTAACGACATGTCGCTCATAAGGATATATGTTGAAACCCTCTTGGAAAGCTTATTCTACACTGCACAGTTAGTACGTAGTGGACTCTTTATAGTTATGGAGGAGGTACACAGGTTCAGTAGTAGAGGTAGAAAATCCATAGTACCCAAGCTCTTTATGGAAGGGCGCAAGTTCGGGATAGCCGTAATTGCAGTTACTCAAGATCCCTTAAGCGTTGAACCCGCCATATTCACCAATACCAAGCTCATAATTAATTACATAGTTCCTGAAGCGTCATCCTCATCATACATGGCGAAGATCCTTTCAGGCAATGACCTAGTTAAGTATAAGAAAATAAGAGAAACTCTCACAGCACTTAAGCAATTCGAAGCTCTAGTCTGGATACGGGGCGGTAAATATATTTACATGGTTAAAACTTAAATTTAATTATTTAATAAACGGTAAGAGGTGTTATTTTTGAGTGAAGAAGTGCCAGGAGAAGAGAAAACAGAGGCACCAGAGGAATATGTTGAGTCGGTTGAACCCGAGGAAGAGAAGGAGGAGAAAGCTGAAGAATACCTCCCTGAGGAAGAAGTTGAGGAAAAACTACCTCCAGGTGCTTTAAACATAGACCAACTGGAGGAGATGATCAAGGTAAGTGACCTACTTGAGACAGCAGTATCCTCAGATAACCCACAACCAATAATACAGCAACTAGCTAAGATAAGAAGAACAGCTCGATACGCTGTCAGGAGAACTAGGAGTAGGAAGCAGAGACGTAAGAGGAGGTAACTTAAGTAATTAACTACCCTAAATTATCCTCCTTTCTCTAGCATATAGCATTGCTGAAACAGCCATAATGACGCCAATGAAGAGTATGAATGTTTGAAGAAGATAGGACTCATTCATCAACTTCACTACTGTCTGAAGGTCTCCGCTAGGAGCTAACAGAACGAGGTCAGCTATTCTATTAAAGAAGTAGTACAGCACACCGAGTATTATGAAGCTCATAACATCACGCCAGATCCTGAAGCTCCGCCTAAATAACTTGTAGATGAATCTCCCTAACAGTAAAGGAACGAAGGAAGTCATAGCATACGGAAGTACATTCTTAGTGTAGTGGGCCAGTGCTTTAGCGTCTGTGGCGAAATTATATGAGCATAAGGATAGGTACGTCATGGCTAGAGTTATTGAAACAGCTATCACCGTGAATACAAACGAAAACCTCATAATTGGTGAGGTTTTCCAAATTTTAATAATTTCATCAACTATTCCGAAGCCCTTCAGGATAAGGAATAGTCCTAGAACGATCAGTGTCGCGCTTGCAGCGTAGGAACTATAGGGCGTTATACTTATGAGTATGTAGGAGATTATTAGCAGGCCAGGCAGCCCTAAGAATATTCTTGAAAACCTTCTCTCCTCCAGTATTTTCCTTAGGTACCTACCTATTAGTACGTAAGTCTCCTCAACCCCCCTGATCTGCTCAACAACAACTCTCTCTATGGCTTCTATAGGGATAAGCGACTGAACAACAGGAATTACGTACTCGTCCTCAACGCTATCAACTACGACAATAGCTGAGTCAGCATTAACCGCAGCAATAACCTTCCTTAGTTCTTCACGGATCTTAATGCCTGCCTTAAAACCTCCTTTCTCATGACCCGCAATAATAGCTATTTCAGCATTTTCCTTAGCGCTCTTAATCTCCTTGTATAGCTTTAAGGCAGTAAATAATGTATTAGTGTCTGCATCCTGAGGATTAACTAGGGCGTACTTCATAGCTGCTTCTCTTACAGCAACCTCACCTATTACGGGTGTTCTTATTCCTGCCCTCCCTAAATCATCGTCGAAATCAACAACTAGAACGATCTTGGTCCTACCTTTTCCCTCATTCATCACTCTCTCCATATAATATTTTAAGTTCCTCCAGAGTTAAGCGCCTGCCCTCCCTCATCTTGCGTTCAGCCAACTCCTTTTTCTTCTTTAGTATTCTCTCCTCAACAGCTTTCTTCTTAGCTATTCTGACCTCCCTCAAGTTTTCCTGTAACTTCCTGTACTCATCACTCAACTCATTTATCTTGCTGGTTAAGCCCACCAACGTACTGACGGTCTCCCTTATCTGACTGCTCTTATGATTGATGGCTTCACGTAGCTCCTCTACCCCCTTCTTAAGCTCCCCTATTTCACTCCTTATTCTATCTATTTTAGTGGACAGGTCACCTATTTTTGAGTTCAGGCTGTTCAGCTCTATTATCAGGCTTTTTAACTCTGCCCGTAACTCATTGTACTCGTTCCTCAGCTTCCTAGCCCTTAACGCGTTCTCTAGAATAGACTCAAGCCTAGCGATTTCCTTTACCAGCCTATTTTCCTCTTCAAGCGGTAAGGACTCTGTTATGATACGCCACTCAAGCCTATCTATCTTCATCCTGATCTTACTAATTGAGACTGATTCATGATCCTTAAGAGTGTTTAATACCTCCTTTTTTGAAAAAAGCTCAGACTTTATGTCACGGATCCTCCTTACTACGTCTCTCCTCTCATTAACTAATCTCTGCCTCTCCTCTTTCAGCCTACTTAACTCCTCTCTTAGCTTGTTTAGGTCATTCTTAAGAACCTTGATCTTATCAATAAGCTCCCTCCTCTCCTCCTTAAGTGACCTAACCTTACCTGCTATCTCAGCCCTCTGAAGCTTCAGTTGCTTTATCTGGTCTCTCACATCACCTATTTTCTTCAGCAGCTCTTCCTCATTAAGCATTGAAGTACCTCATCTCCACATCTTTAGATTCTTAGCTGGGTTTTATTAAAATTCTTGCATCTGCTATCTTAGCACCTTTCCCTTCCTCAAATACCATGATGGGGTTTAAGTCTACGTCGGTAACATCCTCCTGCTCCTCCATAAATTTTGAAATCTTAATAATTATGTCAACAAGTGCTTCCTTATCTCTGGGTGGCATTCCTCTGTAACCCTCAAGAATTTTTGCCGCCTTAATCTCTGATAGCATTGTTTCGGCATCATACTTAGTTACTGGCGTTATCCTAAAGCTAACGTCCTTAAGTACCTCAACAAATATACCTCCTAGTCCAAAGAGCACTATAGGCCCGAATGTAGGATCCCTAGTCGTACCGACTATTACCTCTAAAGCCTCAGGAACCATTTCCTGAACTAATATCCCGGCTACCCTAGCCTTAGGCGCGTGCTTGGCAACACCGTTCATTATGTCATTAAATGCCTTAACCACCTCGTCACTACTACTCAACCCCACCTTCACGCCCCCCACATCTGACTTATGCACTATGTCAGGACTCACGATCTTCAACACTACCGGATAGCCTACGGACTCCGCTATCTTAACTGCCTCATCAGGATCTTTCGCAAGACCTGCCTTAGGGACAGGTAAGCCGTAAGCACTCAACACCTCATATGCCTCATGCTCTAGAAGCTTATTCCTGCCTTCATCCTTAGCGTTTTTAATTATTTCCTTAACTCTACTTCCTCCAGTACTCATTGTACGACCCCCTAACCACTCCACATATGGTCTTAAAAGGTTGACTTTTAAGTAATTCTACAGTACTCCACTCGGCTCCTCAGTCAGGTAGTCCTCACCTCCAGCTAGAACCTGCTGTATCTTAGCGTAAAGGTCGTCTAAACCATAGAACTCCTTTGCCGACACGGGAACAACCTCACCTACTACCTGCCTTAATATCCTACATAGCCCGGCACTGACATCACTGTCTATGTAGTAGGATAGTGACCCGACTTCCAAGCAACTGTAGTCATCTCTTAACATCTTAAGCAGGTATATGTTCTCTTCAAGTACTTCCGGGTTCTTCTCCAGTAACTCCTTACTAGCTACCAGATCGACCTTATTTACCGCAGGAATTAATGGCGTGTTCATACGATAGAGCGTCGACATGATCAGCAGTAATATAGAAAACGCAGAGGCGGGTTGGGCAACAAGCCTCGCATCAGTAAGAAAAATTGACGCAACCTTACTCCCTCTCGTAAGTTCATTAATTAACTGAGGCCCTATTCTCCTGAATGCTACTATCTCAAGTTGTCCGGGCATGTCAACTATTACGTAGTTAGCCCTGGTCTCATATATCTCCTCAACCAGCTCTGCTACATAATTTATTAGTAGGTCAACACTAGCAACTAGGGCACCGTTAGGTCCCAGCCCCTCCTTGACCATTACGTCATCTGTTCTGACGTACCTCCTGACGTCGACATCCGGAACATAGGGAAGAACCTCGGCAGCTGGGTCAAGGTTTACCCTTGTAGCACTCATTTGATGGTCCTCGATCCACTGAGAAATCGCAGCAGTCAGTGTCGACTTTCCCGAACCAGCAGGACCCATGACAAGTATAAAATACATTGTAGACACCAACTCTACTTCATAATCAAAAATTAAATAGGTAGTTGCTTATTGTGTCTAATAATCTACGGCCTTAAATAAATAACCCCGCTCTCTTACTGTAGCTACCCACTATGTTTAACTTAAACCCGCACTTAGGGCATCTGTTATTGGTGTCCAACCTCCACTCAATTATGTCGAAGCCAAACCTCCTTACGACTAAACTACCGCAGTTAGGGCAGTAGGTGTGCTCTAGTGGATGTCCTGGGACATTACCTATGTAAACATAGTGCAGGCCCTCTCCTTTAGCTACCTTAGCTAGCTTCTCAAGCAACTCCACAGGTGTTGGAGGGACATCAGTTAACTTGAAGTGCGGGTAGAACCTTAGGAGATGAAATGGTGTTTCAGGCCCTAGATTCTCTACTACCCATCTGGCTAGCTTAGAGATGTCCTCCACACTATCACCGTACTTAGGGACAACTAAGTTCGTTATCTCTAAGAATACTCCCTTACGCTTCATTTCAACCAATGTATCAAATATGGGTGTCGGGTCATGAACGCCCATGTATTTTCTATAAAAGTCTTTATTCCCGCCGCCTTTGAAGTCTACAGTTGCGGCATCTAAGTATGGAGCTAGCTCATCAATTGCTTCGGTGGTCATGTAGCCGTTAGTGACCATGGTATTAAAGAGTCCTTCCCTTTTAGCTAGTTTAGCTACGTCAAGCATATATTCATAGAATATTGTGGGCTCATTGTAGGTATAGCTCATGCCGTCAGCCCTATCAGTCTTGGCTATTTCAACGAGTCTCTCAGGAGGTATGTACTCACCGAATATTTCATGTCTCCGTGACTGACTTATCGTCCAGTTCTGACAGAACATACACATGAAGTTACAGCCAGCTGTCGAGATAGAAAATACGTGGGTTCCTGGCCGGAAGTGCATCAATGGCTTCTTTTCAATAGGGTCAAGATTTGCGGCTGTTAGCAAACCATATACCAACGTATATAGTTTGCCACCACTATTGTACCTAACACCACAGGCCCCAAAGCCTCCGTCAGATATAGGGCACCTCTTATAGCATAGTAAGCACCTAACCTTACCATTATCAACCTTAACCCAGTATTTAGCCTCCCTCACCCACGGCTTGCTCAGGTCGGGCTTCCACTGCTTACCTGAAGACAATACTTCCATCCCTATATGACACTAATTACTTGGCAGGTAATTAAGTTAGGTGTGTGAAACAACCTAACTGTAAATTACCTTATATTAACCTCGTATACTCATAATTAATTACGGTGCTGGAAATGATAGTGATCTCGCTGCCTGCATCACTAGGGATTGGCAGGGAGTTATCCAGCATCTTGGGATTAAAGCACTTAGATATAGTCTACAAATTATTTCCAGACAATGAATCATACATAAGATTTCCAGCTCATGTTGGTGGAGAGGACGTCATCTTGGTCCAGACAACATACCCTAACCAGGATAAGAGATTAATCGAGCTATTACTGGCTATAGATGCCGCTGTATCACAAGGCGCCCGATCCGTTTCGGCCGTAGTACCCTACTTAGCTTACGCAAGACAGGACAGAGAATTCATTGAGGGCGAGGCCGTCAGTATAAGAGTGCTACTGAGAGCTTTGAAGCGTGCTGGACTAAATAGAATTTACGTGATCGACATCCATAAGGAGGACTCACTCACCTACTTTGGTGAGGGGGCGTATAACATAGATCCAGCACCACTATTTGCCGAAGTGCTGAAGAATGGACTCCATAACCCGCTAGTAGTGGCTCCAGATCTTGGTGCTGAGCGGAGGGCTAGGTCTCTCGCATCATTGCTTAGAGCAGACTATGCCGTTATAGAAAAACAACGGGATAGGATTACTGGAGAGGTCACACATAAGTTACCCGAAGACTTAAACGTGAATGATAGGGACGTAGTAATTATTGATGATATAATAAGTACGGGTGGTACTATTGCAGGTATAGCTAAGTACCTACGTAGTTTAGGGGCCAGAAGAATAGTTGTTGCAGCAAGCCATGGCTTGTTCGTAGGTAATGCTATAAGTAGGCTTAAAGCCTCAGGTGTAAATGAAATATATGTACTAAAAACAGTCGAAAAAATTTTGAGTAGTGATAATATTAACGTCCTTGATCCAGCGTCATTAATTGCTGGTAAACTGCACGAGACGCTCTGCACTTGTAGTGACTAAGCCTTATACTCTATATTGTTTGATTTGATATGTAAGGGCTAAGGTGTGGGTAGTGCTAATTTACATATGTTTGTCTGGCGAGCACAGAACACTACCTGCGTCGGAGGCTAAGGCTATAGCTGAAGCTGAGGGAGTCCCCCTCAAGATAATAGCCCACTTGGATCAAGTATTAATAGCTGAGGGGGGCCCGTCATACTTCAGGTTGCTGGATATTAGGGCAGCTTTTATCAAAAGTGCAGGCATCATAGTTGGTATTACGGAATCAAACAGCGGAATAGAGGGGGTTAGAAAAATTTTGCGTGACGTAAATCTGGGTGACCTCAACATACGCAATATATCTTTTAAGAGGATAAAACACTATGGTGAGGAAATAAAGTACACAGACTTCGTTAACTTGATTAAAGATCTTTTTCCAGAACTACGTACTGGATCTAAAAAAACGAGGTCAAGTAATACCTTAGAGATTATACTGAGTGATGGACTAGCAATTATTGGTATTAGGAAGTACGCTCGCGACCTGAGTAAGTTCAGGGACAGAGATCCTCAGAAAAGACCAGTATACAGGCCGGGCACATTAACACCAGAATTATCGAGGCTATTTGTTAATTTAAGTAGGGCAAGTATTTATAGAAACGACTTATTCCTAGATCCTTTTTGCGGTGTCGGCGGCTTCCTACTTGAAGCATGTGCCATAGGGCTAAGAACTTATGGATGCGATATAAACCCACAGTATGTGGAGGGAGCTATTCAAAACCTGCGGTACTATGACTGCATACCAAACGTGGTTGTGGCGGATGCATGCAGAATGCCTTTCTCACGTGCTGACGCAATAGGGACGGACCCACCCTACGGTAGACTAACTAGAGCTTCAGGACGCGGTGACCTTCGCCACTTAATGCTCGACTTTCTGGAAGAGGCATGCAAGATCATGAGAAAAAACAGGCATATGGTTTTCGCTCAAAAACATGGCGTTATTAGGGAAAGTGACATAGAAAACCTCGGTTTCGAGATCGTTGAAGTCCACAAGAACTGGGTGCATGGATCGCTCACACGTGACATATTTGTGGTGAGGAAGGTTTGAAGACACTGAA